>NZ_JNGB01000188.1:0-8253 GCF_001029355.1 Robinsoniella sp. RHS | reverse complement strand
TTGTACAGCAGGTTGATACACCTCAGAACTTATATAACTGCCCACAGAACTTATTCGTTGCTGGATTTATCGGATCTCCTCAGATGAACTTTGCAGATGCAACTGTTAACGTAAAAGGTAACGAAGTTGTTCTTAGAGTTGGTGATTTTGATATCAAACTGCCACCTGCAAAAGCTAAGAAGCTGATCGATGGCGGCTATGCTGGAAAGACAGTTGTTATGGGTATTCGTCCGGAAGACGTACATGATTCCCAGATGTTCATCGAATCTTCACCGGAAACTGTTGTAGAATCTACAATCAGAGTTTACGAATTACTCGGCGCTGAAGTATTCTTATACTTCGATGTTGAAGGATTCCCAATGACAGCTCGTGTTGATCCTCGTACAACAGCAAGAACAGGCGATAAAGTTAGATTTGCTTTAGATGCTGAAAAGATTCAGGTATTTGATAAAGAAACAGAACTTACAATTACAAACTAATTAAAATATTAAGGGGGATTGCGAAAGCAATCCCCCTTTAAATATCTATTGAAGTTATCTCCGGTGTTTCCTTCAACAGAGTAACCACATCATTAATGTCATAAGATTCCGGAAATCGTACATAAAGTTTTATTTCTAGCTGGTGATTGTCTATCCGGGTTGCCCTAATATTGGATATAACAATCTTCTTAGAGGTAAATGCAGTTTCTAAAATCGTATTTATATCTTTGTCTTCTTCAACCTGAACAGTGATCTGTTCTGTCTTGGGAGCTTTTCTGAACTTCATCTTGTGAAATGCGAATTGCATAATCAGAATAAAAAGCGTCGCGGCAATACCGATTACATACATCCCGGCGCCAAATGCCATTCCGATTCCCACCACCCCCCAGATTCCGGCTGCGGTAGTCAGTCCGCTTACATTCATCTTTCTGGTAAAGATAACGCTTGCTCCTAAAAATCCAATAGCCGTCACAATACCTGCGGCAATACGGGAAGGATCCAGATTAATATTATCGGTCACCAGAACATCATAAAATCCATATTTTGAAATAATCATCATCAGGGCAGAAGTGAGAGACACTATGATATGTGTCCGGATACCTGCCACTTTCAGATGGTTCTCACGTTCATAACCAATGGCTGCACCGCAGAGTGCGGCACCAAGCATTCTTAACAGGTAAGATGACTGCAATAACAGGAATGCTTTCAATACAGACGCCTCCTTTCCATCATGTCACATTTTTAGTTACCTTATTATATGTCAATTAAATAAAAAAATCAAACTTACAATTAAAATAAATTTTCAGCCAAAATAGAAGATTCTAATTCAAGTAATGACCTGTAATATAACTATAATAGTTCAAATTTGCCGAAATAGTGATAAAAGCAGTGCCTGGCTTTTTTAATTTATTGGGATTTTGTGAATTCTTCATTGTGGGTGTTTGCAGGACAAAATTAAAAAAATGCAATTTTCTAAAAAAAGTACTACTTTAAATAAAAAAGCGATAAAAAATGAAAATTCTAACGAACATAGTCCTAAAGAAGTGACGGAACTCTGTGCTAAAATGATCTCAGAAAGCTGGAAGAGCTAAGGAAATTAGGGCAATAGGAAAATTGCCCTGCGCAAAGGAAGGAGAAAGCACGGGAATGAAAAAGTGGATTAGGGCAGGAATGGGGCTTTGTACGGCACTGATGTTATTTCAATCGATGCCTGTTCTGGCAGCGGAAGGGACAGAAATTTCTATGGCTGTGCAGGAGTACAGTGAAAGTGACCGAACACTTGACGTAAGCTGCCTGATGGAAAATGGGGAAAATGTAACCAATGGAAAACTCCGAATTTACTATGATGCGGAAAAAGTAGAATTAAAGCCCAGCAAGGCGGGAGAAATCCTGTCAGGAGCGCTGTTTGAAATGAATGACTGCCTTACGGGAAACAAGCCGGAGGGAGAGATTATTGCAGTTTTTGCTTCATCCCAGAATATACCTGCTGACGGAAGCCTGGTTGATCTGGAATTCAAGCTGCAGGACGGTGTGGAAAAAGGAGATGAAATGCTCTTTAAAGTAGAGGTGGATAAGCTGTCAGGAGACAGTGGAGATATAGAAGCAGACGTTTTGGACCTTACCTATGTAGTAGGAGAAAAAGAAAAGCCAAAGGATGATCCGGATGATCAAACGGAGGATGACGATAAAAAGCCGCCTGCAGGGGACGGGCAGAATGGAAACCAGAACGGATCTGGAAATCAGGGTGGATCTGGAAACCAGAGCGGAAATGGAAATCAGGGCGGAACCGGAAACCAGAGTGGAAATGGAAATCAGGGCGGAACCGGAAACCAAAGTGGAAGTGGAAACCGAAGCGGGTCTAACAGTTCTAATAAAAGCGGTGTTAAGACCGGCGATAATACACCTGTTGCAAAATATCTGGTGTTGGGTGCAGGATCCTGCCTTGTAGTTTTAGGACTTGGAGTTGCCCGGCTGAAAAGAAGAAAGAGGTAAGCGGAGCAGTATTTCCCAAAAAAGTCCTATTGGATCAAAACAAAATTCTAAATTGTAAAAAAAGTTCTAAGATAGTAGAAATACCTCAAAATAGTAAAAAAAAGAAAGAATTTATTCCTAAAAGCTTTGTAAGTGTTCGTGATACAATAACCGCGAGTTCATTGAACAGTATCAAATATAAAAAGAGAGGAAGGCATTTATGAAAAAAAGAAGATGTTTCAAAAAAGCAATTGCCGGAATATCCGTGCTGGCAATGGGGGTTTCAACAATTATGCCGGCAATGCCTGCTGTTGCAGCGGAAGAACAAATGGATACCAAAGTACGGCAGGGTGACAGCATGCAGCTTACCGCAGAGGAGGCAGAGGGAAATGATTATGTACTCTATACCGTAAACTGTGGAACACCGGACCCGTCAGTAGTACCAAACCAGGACCAGGAACGTATGGGACTGTTTCAGTCAAATGTGGATCAGGCATTTGGAGCCGATACCGGGACTGGTGCGGAATGGGGGAGGAAACCAAATGATGCTTATTCCGCAGCTATTAATAACGGCAGTGATGCAACCGATATTGGAAACAGCTTTATCTATATGTCAGATGGAAGTGACATCACCTTTGACAAATACAAAAGTGCACTTGGGTATAATTTTGAGCTGCCAACAGAAAAGATCGAAGGGTTAGAGGAAAATACATATGAAGTAACCCTGGCATTTAAACATTACTGGGATAACCGTCTGGTGAATATTATGCTGGAGGGTGAGACGGTTGCTACTGATATTTCCGTTAATTATGGTGAGTGGGTAAGCAGAACTTTCACAACGAAAGTTACGGACGGTGAGCTGAACCTTCTTGTGAAGAGTCCCAGAAGGACAAGCGGCAAGGAAGATCCAATTCTGAATTATGTAAAAGTCCGTGCAGTAAAGGAAGAACTGAAAGAAGTGCCAGAGTACAGTTCCTTTACCGGTACGAAGGGAGATACCCTGTACGATACCAATGGCAATCAGATTCAGGCACATGGCGGACAGATACAGCAGCTGACCGTTGATGGGAAAACAAAGTGGTACTGGATTGGTGAGGACAAGACCAATGATTATCGTCCTGTGGGCGGTATCCATATGTATAGCTCTGATGACCTGTATAACTGGAAGGATGAAGGAATTGTACTGAGAACCATGGAAGATCCGGAACAGTTCGAATCAGACGCTTATTTCCGGGAATTATACGGAAATGAGAGCCAGGAGCAAAAGGACGCCGTATTTGTAGATCTTGATAAAAACAATTGTGTTATGGAGCGCCCAAAGATGATTTACAATGATCAGACAGATAAGTATGTTATCTGGTTCCATGCGGACGGACGCTATCCGGGCAGCGATGCTGATTATGGAAAGGCAAAAGCAGGAGTGGCAATCAGCGACAGTCCTAACGGACCGTTCAAGCTTCTGGGAAGTTATAAGTTGAATTCCCACAATGATCCCAATGGAAATCTGGGATATGACGGCTGGGAGGGACGTGGTTCAGTCCGTGACATGAACTTGTTCAAGGATGATGACGGTACTGCTTATGTGATCTATTCCTCCGAGGGAAATCAAACCATGTATGTATCTAAATTAAACGATGACTATACAGGTCTCAAAACAGCACCGGACGTTGCTGTTGAAGGTGTAGATTTTACCCGTAATTTCGAAGGCTGGTCCAGAGAAGCTCCGGCAATGTTCAAATACCGGGATAAATATTATGTGGTAACATCCGGCTGTACAGGATGGAGTCCAAACCAGGCAAAATATGCGGTGGCTGACACACCAATGGGACCATGGACAGAAATTGGTGATCCATGTACGGATTGGGGAAGCGGAACTACATATGATACGCAGAGTACCTGTGTATTCCCTGTAGATGCAGAGAATGGAAAGTTCATTTATATGGGTGACCGCTGGAATGCAGGGGATTTAAGTGAATCCAGATATGTATGGGTTCCGGTAGAATTTCAGCCGGATAACAAGATTGCGCTAAGGAGATATGAAGATTGGACGCTGGATGATCTCAACGACAAAGGGCTCTTTGATATAATAACAGAACTTCCATCCGTGGTTTCTTCTGTAACTGATATCATGAAACAGCTTCCGTCAGAGGTAACTATTTCTTATGGTACAGATGAGGAGACAACTCCGGTAACCTGGAGCATGGGCGAGTATGATGAAAATAAAATCGGAATCGTGACGATTACAGGAAATCTTACAGAAAAAGGAAGAGAGTTTAGCAGGGATATATATATTGTAAATCCGTCAACACTGTACTTCTTTGACAGCGGGGCAGAAAAATCAGAATATTTTGATGCTGTAAAGAAAGAACTGGGTAATAAAGTTCTAAATACGGTGACAGATCAAAAATACACAGAAGAAAATAAAGCAGGATATACAGGAGTCACCGAGGCAGAGTCACCGGAAAGCTTTGACATAGGTCTGCATGACGGTAAAAGCTTACAGGAAAACGGCTGGTGGGCAGGAGACGGTAAGAATATTGAGTACGCTTTTGATCTGAACCCTGGAACGTATACACTGGCAGCTGGATTCCAGGAGTGGTGGGATACACAGCGTGATATGAAACTCAGCATTAAAATGGGTGATCAGGTTCTGGCTGAGCAGGATTTTACACTTGCTGCAAACGATGGAAATTTACAGGTCAGCCAGTCATTTGAAGTAACAGAAGCTGGAAAAGCAGTTGTGACTGTTAGCAAGAGAGGAAGTGCAAATCCGGTACTCAGCTGGATTGGAGTTCTGGGCAGCGTTGACGAGCCTTCTGTTGGTGTAAACAAAAACAGCCTTCAGCATGCTATTACCATGGCAGAAAAACTGGAAGCAGAGCAGGACGCAAATAACTGTTATACAGAGGAAAGCTGGGCAAAAGTACAAAAAGCACTTGATGATGCAAGAACTGTGATGGCAGATACGGAAGCGTTACAGGAAGATGTTGACTACGCATTCCTGAAACTGATTTCTTCCTGCAACCTCCTAACGGATGGTATACAGAAAATGGGTCTGAATGCAGTGATTGAAGGTACAAAGGCAATATTGGAAAACGAAGAGGAACTGGCTGAATATACGGAAGAAAGCGTTGAGGCAGTTAGAAAAGCATTAGCAGATGCAGAAAAGGTATATGCAGAATCTGGCGCAGATCAGGAGACAGTGAATGCAGCTGCCAGAAAGCTAATGGATGCAGTGACGGGAATGCTGGTGAAAACAGAAGAAACCAGACTTGACATTCTCATCCGAAAAACAGAAGAACTTCTGAAAAACAAAGACCAGTATACTTCTGCAAGTGCTGCCAATCTGGAGAAAGTCCTTGCAGAGGCAAAAAAAGTAGCAGGAAACAGCCAGGCCAGCGAGGCACAAATCAACGAGAGTTATGCAAATCTGGCTAAGGCAATGACAGATCTGGTAAGAAAAGGTGACAAGGCAGAACTGAAAAATGCTTTGGATAAGGCAAATGAGATTATAGCAAATTCAGGAAAATATCTGGAGGACACAATCTCAGGACTTCAGGCAGTAATTACAGAAGCCCAGACTGTCTATGACAGTGGCGATGCAGACACAGAAAAAGTCGGCGAAGTATTAAAGAAGCTGGTAAATGAAATACTGAAGGCACGGCTGAAAGGTGATGCAGATCTGAACGGCGTGGTAGATACCAGGGATTCAGCTGAAGTGTTAAAATATGATGCCGAGCTGAAGACATTGACAAAAGAGCAGATTAAGGCAGCAGATGTCAATGAAGATGGAGCAGCAAATACCAATGATGCAGTGTCAATACTGAAGTATGCTGCCGGTAAAATTGAAGAGTTTTAAGGATTCTCACTGAACATCTGGAGGTTTCGGAGATAGTCCGGAAATAGATTAGATAAAAACGGAGAGCAGAATCCTGACACAGGTGGTCTGCTCTCTGTTTTTATTGAAAAGAAGTGGACTCAAGATCGGAAAAAGGAGAAAGATATGAGAAATAAAAAAAGATTAAAACAGACAGCAGCTGGAATGTCTGCACTGGTTATGGGGGCATCAGCTATCCTGTCAGCAATGGCGCCAATACCTGTAATGGCTGCAGGAGAATCAAAAGTGGCAGGAGAGATCGCTGTAAATCCGGACATTCATTACCAGACACTGGATGGATGGGGCACATCACTATGCTGGTGGGGAAATATCATCGGCTCCTGGGGAGATGCAGACTGGAATGGAAATGGAAGAGCTGACCGTGAGGAAATCGCGGAACTGGCATTTTCGCCGGAATATTTGAATCTGAATATTGTACGCTACAATGTAGGCGGCGGAGACAAAGCAGATTCTTCCATTAAACGGTGCGAAGGTCTGGTACCCGGCTGGACAAAGGATATGACCGGCACGGAAGATGGAAGCGGAGAATTCAATGGAGAAGCTTTTTACGCAAAGTCTACAGAAGAAATGAGCGATGCAGGGCAGTTGTGGATGCTGGAACAGGCAAATCAATACCGTTATGATTATGCCAGGGAAACAGGTGAAGAAAATACAATTATCAACAAAGTATTTTCCAATTCACCGCCTTATTACATGACAAAATCAGGTTCTTCCACAGGAGGCTACTGGGAGGATTCCAACAACCTGAAAGATGATTATTATGATGATTTTGCCATGTATATGGCAAGATCTGCAAATTGGGTAGACCGGAATCTTAAATCAAAATATGGAGTCGGTGTATCTTATATTGAGCCGCTGAATGAGCCGGACACCAATTACTGGCATGATGGAAGCACAAAGCAGGAAGGCTGCATTTTCAATACCGGAGAACTTCAGTCACGTGCATACCGTGAAATGCAGAAAGCTTTAGAAGCTGAGGAGTTCCAGGGGAATCTCAATGAAATGAAGATTACCGGAACAGATGAAACAAATCTGTGGACGTCAATTAATTCCTTTAACAGATTGGATGATGATATAAAAGCCAACATGGATACTATCAGTGCCCATACATACAGCGGAAGTGACAGTGAAAGAAAGGAACTGCGCCAGATTGCAGAAAAGTATGACAAGGGATTGTGGATGTCTGAGGTTACCAAAGGCGGCGGAAGTCACTATGAAGGATGCCACGAATCTATGGATGCCGCTAATACCCGTTCCCAGAGCGAAGGAATTATGGCAGATCTTAAATATATGCAGCCTAGCGCATGGATTGCATGGCTGGTGGCAGACAGTGAGTATGAATGTCTTCAGACCAATTCTAACTGGGGGCTGATTCATGCAGTATTTGAAAAAGATGGACAGCCGGTGCCGGATTACCATACAAATCTGGTGGATGAAAACGGTAACCGGAAAGAAGGCGTGCCGGGTGAAGGATACTGGGCAGTGACAAAACAATTCTATACCATGATGCAGTACAGCAAATACCTGAAAGCCGGATACACTATGATTGATATTCAGGAAGGCAACATGTGTGCAGCTATTTCACCGGAAGGTGACGAGCTGGTTATCGTTGCCCAGAACTTTGATGGTGAACGGAACACAACGGTGGATCTAAGTGCATTTCCCGGTGCTGCAGCTGCAGAGCTTTATCGTACTTCTGATTCAGAGAGCTGCCAGCTTACAGAAACGCAGGATGTTACAGATGGTGTGCTGGATATGACACTGCCGTCCAAACTCCGTATCTACTTATGTAATAAGAGCAAATGACAAAAGTGCAATCTGCAGTCCCTCCAATTATGCAAAAATCGTGGATGCAGATGTAGAAAAGCCGGAAGAAGAGTGGACCTCAGATATTAATAAGTTTAG
>NZ_JNGB01000187.1:0-2513 GCF_001029355.1 Robinsoniella sp. RHS | reverse complement strand
AAGCACCTTTTCTCAATGCTTCATACATAATAAACTGACGTTCACTTGTAGGAACGGCAAGCATTTTCAAAAGTTCTTTCTTCGACTTGGTTGCAAAATCCTTTGCATTGCCAAGTCCGTACCTGCCGGTCTCAAGACTTCTGATTGCCTTCTGGAAAGCTTCTTTATAAGTCTTACCGATACTCATAACTTCACCAACGGCACGCATCTGGGTTCCAAGCTTATCCTCAGATCCTTTAAACTTCTCAAACGCCCAGCGGGCAAACTTAATTACAATGTAATCACCGCCTGGAACATACTGGTCCAGAGTTCCATACTTGCCGCACGGAATTTCATCTAAAGTCAAACCACTTGCAAGCATTGCGGAAACCAGAGCAATAGGGAACCCGGTTGCTTTTGATGCCAGCGCAGATGAACGTGATGTCCTTGGATTAATCTCAATTACGATAATGCGGTCACTGACCGGATCATGTGCAAACTGTACGTTGGTACCACCAATTACTTCAATGGCTTCAACGATTTTATAAGCCTGCTCCTGAAGTCTTTTCTGAACCTCTCCGGATATGGTCAGCATCGGTGCAGAACAGAAAGAATCGCCTGTATGAACGCCCAGCGGATCAATATTTTCAATAAAGCAGACTGTAATCATGTTGTTCTTCGCATCACGGACAACTTCTAATTCCAGCTCTTCCCAGCCGAGAATTGATTCTTCAACTAATACCTGGCCTACCAGACTTGCCTGTAATCCTCTGGCACATACCGTCTTTAACTCTTCAACATTATATACCAGTCCGCCGCCTGCACCACCCATGGTATATGCAGGACGCAGAACTACCGGATAACCCAGATTGTCAGCAATTTTCACTGCCTCTTCTACGGTATATGCCACTTCACTTTTTGCCATTTCGATTCCCAGGCTGTCCATAGCCTTTTTGAATTCGATACGGTCTTCTCCACGCTCAATAGCATCTACCTGAACACCGATAACCTTTACGTCATATTTTTCCAAAACACCGGCTTTTGCCAGTTCGGAACACAGATTCAGACCGGACTGTCCACCCAGGTTTGGCAGTAACGCATCCGGACGTTCTTTTTCAATAATCTGAGTCAGACGTTCCACATTTAATGGTTCAATATAAGTAATATCCGCTGTTTCCGGATCTGTCATGATTGTTGCCGGATTGGAATTTACCAGAACAATTTCATAACCAAGGTTTCTTAGCGCTTTACACGCCTGTGTTCCGGAATAGTCAAATTCGCATGCCTGTCCAATGATGATAGGACCGGAACCGATAATAAGTACTTTGTGAATATCATTTCTCTTCATGGTTTTACCTCTCATAATATCTTTTTGTATACTATACTACACAAAATCATTAGGTCTATTATACGTTATTGTAAGAGATGTGTAAATATATAATTTTATCCCATGATAAAATTCTGCCTCAGGCGCGTTCTCTTCGCTTATACTTCCTCAGAACTGCTTCAAAATACTCCAGCATTTCCTCTCTTTCATATACCATTGTCCCCTCTTTCAAGGTCTCCATATAATCCTGCAGCATATCATAAGTTTTCTTTTCACTGATTACAACTCTCTGACTCTTGCCTTCCCCGTTTCTTACAAATACCTGTGCCTGGTCCTTGTCGAATACCTCCATATAGATATTCTTCATGGTTCCCGCCTCATCTGTCCTTAACATATAACCTTCCGAGCCGCCTTTTTTTATTTCTGTATAGACCTGCTCCAGAATCTGATATGTATGGCGCAGTCCAAGTGGATGCTGCTCCGCCTCCGGTACTCCAACTATCGTTCCCTGCCTGGCGAACTCTTCCAGTCCGGTATCCGGAAAATAAAACCTGAATTTTCTTTTCCCCTGTATTTCTCTCATATCCCGATTATTGTCATTCATCATCTCACACTACCTCCACCAGATAGATTGTATGTTTAGTTTCTTTTTTTCCTCAAATAATCCTTATATCTTAATATCCTTTTAATATTAAGAATTATTATAACATGTTAACACTTTCATAACAACATCCGATCGAACATGTGACCGTTTTTTGTAAAAAACAGAAGAGTATACTCAGATTCGAATACTCTTCTGCCTTTATTTATGTTCACTTCCTGCAGTCTCTTTCATTGCTTCTACCGTATTTCTGTCACATTCTCCAATGCCATATCTCGCCATCTCATAATATTCGGTCATTTTCGGTCCGCCGGATACCTCGGGAAATAATTCTATTCGAATTTCTTCCGGCATACAGGATGCCGGCAAAATTCTGCCCTTTTTCATTCTCCCTTTCACGAATTTTTTATACATCTTTCTTATTTTCATGTTATTGCTGCCAGTAAAAAGTTCCCGGATTGTTCGTCTGTTTTTTCGTTTCTTTACCCTTTCCTCTCTCCACAGAAAAGTGCTGGACTCCTGTATCTCTTCGTCCGGCATCTTCTGTTTATATTTCCGGTAGATTCTGTAAATTCCATATGCTGCCAGAAATACAATTCCTGCAGC
>NZ_JNGB01000186.1:0-5873 GCF_001029355.1 Robinsoniella sp. RHS | reverse complement strand
TCTTCTGGCATAAAGCAATAGCATTTTTCATTTCATCCTCTTCCTGTAAAAGAATGCCTTTTTGTAAACTTTTTCATTACGGCGGAGGAAACATTTTGGTAAATAGGAAGTTCATTCACAAGCCCCTGTATCTGCCGGTCCTCCGGAAGCAGTCCAATTCCATACTGCAACGCATCAATGGGGGTACGGATTTTAACGTCTTTTCCTTCCAGTTTAATGGAACCGGAATCTGGTTTCATAATACCAAAGATGTTCTGACATACTTCTGTCCTTCCAGCGCCAACAAGTCCTGTAAGTGCCAGTATTTCCCCTTTTCGCACCTGAAAGGAAACATTTTTAAAGTAACCTTCTTTTGACAGGTTTTCTATTTCCAGTACAACATCTTCGATTTTGGAGTTTTTGGTGGGGTACATCTGACTTAGTTCACGCCCTACCATTTCTGCTATCAGCTTCTGATTGGAGATTTTGTCCACATCCCAGCTGCCTATGTACCTGGAATCCCGGAATACCGTAACCCGGCTTGCCAACCGATACATGTCTTCAAATTTATGTGTAATAAATATAATGGATACGCCTTCATCTCTTAAACGTTCCGCAATCTGGTACAGTTGTTCGCATTCTGTTCTGGTTAAAGATGCGGTAGGCTCATCCATAATCAGAATGCGTGCATCTCTGGACAGCGCCTTTGCTATTTCTACCAGCTGCTGCTGGGCTACACTGAGAGCTCCCATAGGTTTGCTGACATCAATTTCTCCGCTGAGCGGCAGAATCAGTTCTTTCGCTCTTTGGGTCATTAGCTTCCAGTTATACAAACCAACTTTATTTTTGAGCTCCTGACCCATAAAAATATTTTCAGTCACCGATAAATCAGGAAATGCAGTTACATGCTGGTAGATAGCTGCAATTCCCAGCTTGGCGGAGTCAGCAGTGGAGCGCAGGGTGATCTTTTCACCCTCCAGAAGCATAATACCGCTGTCCGGTTGATGAACCCCGGTTATGACTTTAATAAACGTAGATTTACCGGCTCCATTTTCGCCCATAAGAGCATGTATTTCACCTCTCTTAAGTTGAAAGTGAACACCATTCAATGCTGTTACTCCGCCGAAGGTTTTTACAACGTCTTTCAACTCTAAGATAAAATCATTCATCATTATTCCCCTTTCCCTTATTAATTTTTTGTGGTACTGTGTGTTGTGATCGTTGTGATAAGCATATACTACCCCGATTTTTTTGTTTTTCAATATCAAAAATTGTTTTTCTGCTATCAAAAGTTGTTATTTTGGACTATCTTACTATTATTTTTGAAAAAATAAAGGATTTATTATATAATTTTTAAATGAATGTTAACGCATGACGAAAAAAGTTAACAATACAGTTTTTTATTGGAGGGTCTTCATTGTGATATTACCTAAAAGAAATTTACCGGATCATTACACAAAAAGAACAAATCTAATTTCCCACCAGACAGAGAGCCTGCCATTCTATGTAAAAGAATGTGGATTCTGCAATGAAAAAAAATTTATTCTGGGAAATGCAAATAACTATTATGATTATATATTATTATATTCCGTTTCGGGAGTTGTCCGGTTCACAAAAAACCAAAGCACCCAGTATATCTACCAGGATAATGTCGTAATTTCTTCCTGCAATACGCCGCTTACATTCACCCGTACAAGTAAAAACTGGGAATATTTCTATATTATAATCCGGGGTACACATGCAAAACTATATTACAATCTGGTGAGAAATAAGTCCAGTATAATCCCAACCGACAGACTGAGCAGCATTCTGGACCTGTTTTTAGAAATGAGCCAGATAACCTTTAAGAAAGAAGTTCTGGATGATATGCAGGCAAGCCTGATTATACATAATATTTTTTTTGAATTGTATAAAATATCCAACAGTATTTTAGAAACCAAAAAGATAACACCCGTACAGGAGACAGTAGTAAATCTTTCCCTGAAATATATAGCCGGTAATTATAAAAATGATCTGGATGTGGATACGATCTGCAACGAAGTAAGCTTTTCAAAATATTATTTTTGCAAGCTGTTTAAAGATCATATGGGAATGACAATACACCAGTACGTAAACGAATACCGGGTTAATAAATCAAAAGAACTACTGACTTACTCAAAATTGTCCATAAATGCAATAGCAAAGTCTGTGGGATTTAAGAATACGCTGACATACAGCAGATGTTTTGAGCGGTTTACGCATATGACGCCAAGTGAATATCGGAAGAATTTTTAAGAAATTAGATCTAATCATATATAATAAGATGCATATTTAAAAAATAATAAACATAGTAAATTTTAATGATAAAAATATTGTCAATTAGTGTCCCGTATGCTATACTTCTCGGTAAGAGCAATCGTGTTGCGGGGTGATGTTGACCTTCATTTTACATAGAATGGAGGTGATGTCTATGAAACATTTCGATTTCAAGGATTTAATGGCATTTGGAATGTTTATTATAGGATTACTGACGTTCATTTATATGATCTGTCATTAATGAACATAGAAAAACCACCCTGAAACTTTTGACCAAGCGAACGGGTGGTTTTTCTTACTCTAAATAAGGTCAACCCACCTTGTGGGCGGTTGCTCTTTATGTGTTTAATATAGCATATAGTATTAGAAATTTCAAGATAAATAATGGTAATTATAATAATTAGTTTATTTTATCTAGTGATGATATCATCTATATCAGGAAGCTGAGGCAGTTGCATGTAAGGTATGCAAATGTCCACAATTGTTCCCTGATTCTGGTAACTTTCTATTGATAAACCATAATCTTTTCCATAGTAACTCTGAATACGCTGATGTACATTACGGACGCCAATTGAGTTGTGGTTGTCTTGTTCTACGAATTCTAATTTTTCTGATTCTAATGATTTTCTAATTAACTGCAGTTTCTCTTTTTTAATCCCGGTACCGTTATCTGCGACTAAAAAGTGTAGAAAAGAGCTATCTAAATTAGAGCTATCTAAATTAGCGCTTACACTGATATAACATCCACACTCTTTTTCGGAAAAGCCATGATCAATAGAATTTTCCACAAGTGGCTGAAGTATAAATGCAGGTATTTCCAGTTCATACAACTCTTTAGGAATGTTACAATCAAAGATGAATTTGTCAGGAAAACGTATTTCCTGGATGGTTATGTATCGGTGTATCTGGGCAATTTCTTCTTCCAGCCGGACAATAGGTACTTTTTTTAAGTTATAGCGCAATAAATCCGACATACACATAGAGATCGTTTTTATCTCAGGGACGTTATGGATATCTGCCAGCGATTTTATAACATTTAAAGTATTATATAGGAAGTGATGGTTTATTTGTGACTGAAGCATCTGTATACGCATCTGCTGCTCATTTAAACGTATCGTATAATTTTGTTTTATGCTTTCAGTCAGGCGTTGATTTAAATGATTAAAACTGGTGACAACTTTTTTTAATTCCTGATTTGAAATAGTACCATCAACAGGTATCGAATTATAGTTGGTGGAGTCTCTGGTATCTATTTCTTTACAGAGTATTCTGATTGATTTTGTCAGGCTTCTGGATAATAAGAAGGCCAGGATTAGCCCAAACAGTACAGTGATGCATAAAATTCCCAAATAGCTTAAAAGATTGCCGGCATATGCCTGACGGATAATGGAATCATCCATGAAATGAATAATGTGCCATCCGGTGGTTTTATTGAAACAACCGTTAACCAGATAATTATTTTTATTAATTTTAAGGTTTTGCGATAACATGCCTGTATCCTGTGAGATAGAAGTACTGATTTTTTTTAGACTTCCGGTAAGGGTATTTCCACTGTTTTTGTTGTAAAGATCTTTGTTTGTAGAATAGATCAAGTCTCCGTGTTCATTGTAGAATAGCATCGTGCTGTTATTTGAGTTAGCTGATGCTAAAACATCTTCAATGGAGTTAAAATTAATACCAATATACAGAGCTCCTATTTCTTTATTTGTATAGGGATCATTTAATATTTTTACCATTGGAAGTATATTTTTGTAGATGCTGCCGGTATATTTAGAGTCCTGAATGGGTCCAAAATAAGTAAAGTGATTGGAATTTCTGGCTATATCAGACCATTCTTTCATATTTTCCAATATTTCGTCCTCATACTTTGAGTTTAATATATTGTAATTGTAAGTATAGTTATAGCGGTTCAGGAAAAGGCAGGAAATCACATTTGGATTCATACGGTTTGCCTGAAGGAGCTGGGTTTTCATCATGGTTGAATCTTTTGCATAGGATAGATAGTCATCTTTATAATTAGTAATAAGAGCTTTACGGACAGCATCATTTAACAGCGGGAGATCTGCAATCTTTGTCGCGTCAGTGAGCAGAGTATCCAGTGTCAGATTTGTTTGGTTTGTAATGGTTTTTAAAGTTTGGCTGTAATTATCATTCAGGTTATTCGCGGTCCGGTTGGCAGTAATAATACCCATCATGATAGGCGGTAGAATTACTAAGATCAGGCATGCCAGAAAAATCTGTGTCCGGTAGGTCATATTTTGTATTTTTTTCATGTTGTTTACTCCTTAAGCTGATATGATGGCTGCAATGCTGGACCTGATGTGGGTCAGATTAATATATTTAAAAACAGTTAACGGTGAAGACGTTTTAAGGATTATAAAATATGTCATTGATTATAAATGAAACTTATTGAGATTACAATAAAATTGTATTAATGAACATAAAATAAGTTCAGAATCTAAATATATTCATATATTTTACCTAAGTAATATTCTATTTTTAAATAATATCTTCGTATATAATGTACATTACACAAAGGTTTTATAGAAAAAAGGAGGAAAATTATATGAATAAAGCAGAACGAGTAAAGGCAGTCATAAATAATGAAATACCGGATTATGTACCGGCAGGTTTTTGGTTTCATTATAATTCCGATTATACGGTACAAGAAATGGCTGAGGCACATCTTGAGCTGTATCGCAGTACAGATATGGATATTATAAAAATTATGCAGGATTATATGTATCCAATTGAGGGAAATATCCAGTGTGCGGATGACTGGTACAAGATTAGGGTAAAAGGAACAGATTCTTTAGAATTTCAAAAACTTCTGGCTGTAATTAAAATCATTAAAGAGAAGGTTGGGGATGATGTACTTATTTTCCAGACAATGTTTGGTCCATTCAAAGCAGCGTCAATTGCTTTTGGGGATGATGTTTTGATGAAGTATGCGAAGGAAGATCCCAAGGCAGTTGCGGCAGGAGTTCAGATTATTGCTAATGCACTAAAAGAGTGGGCGAAAGGATATTTGCAGGCCGGAGCAGATGGAATTTACTATTCAGCACAATTTGCAGAGGTTGGAAGATTTTCCAGAGAGGAGTGGGAGAAACTGGTACGTCCTTTTGATCTGCAGATACTGAAGGCAGCGTCTGACATGGAGAATAAGTATAATATTTTACATATCTGCGGTGAGCCTGAATACAATTTTGAAACTCATGTAGACAGATTCAGGAATTACCCTGCAGATCTGATTAACTGGTCTGTGAAGGATAACGGGTATAGCCTGGAAAGAGGGAGAGATTATTTTCAAAAGCCAATCCTGGGAGGTTTGAATAATAAAGGTAACATTTTAACCGGACCGAAAGAAGAAATAGAAAAAGAAGTAAAGCAGGTTATAGACAACTTTGGTACGAAAGGACTTATGATAGGTGCAGATTGTACAATACAGGGAGAAAATATCAGTATGGAATACATAAAGACCGCAGTGGATGCGGCTCATAACTATAAATTATAATAAACAAGGGGGTTTACAATATGAAAAAAAGATTGGCATTGGTATTATGTTCGGTTATGGCAATTATGAGTTTATCAGGATGTGG
>NZ_JNGB01000185.1:0-5436 GCF_001029355.1 Robinsoniella sp. RHS | reverse complement strand
TTCCAGGAAGCACGGTACTGGGTCTGGGACTGGTTGAACCCGTTTACAAGGTTATCCAGACCGCTTCTCTGGGCATCGGTCTCATAATAGGACCAAAGAACCAGTTCCTCCCTTGCCTTGCTTTCCTCCTGCCCGTCACTTTCCTGGTTCCTGCAGCCTGCCATCTGGACTGCCATCAGTAAAATAAGAAAATAACTGCAGGCTTTTCGTCTTCTATTATGACTGCCTGTAATCCCCCGGCGAGACTCCGACCTCTTCACGAAAAACCCTGTTAAAATATTTCGGGTCACCATATCCAACCTCATTTGCCACTTCATAGATCTTGAGCTCACTTCCTTTCAGCAGCCGTTTCGCCTGGCTGATACGAAATTTCTTAAGAAAAGTTGAAAAATTAATCCCCACCTCTTTATTAAATAAGGTACTGAGGTATTCGGGGGTAATGTCCAGACGTCTGGCCATTTCTTCCAGGGATATCACTTCCATATAATGTTCCCGTATGTAGCTGATTGCTCTGTTTACCGTATAATTACGGATATCATCTTTCTTATTTACCGTTTTTGCCAGAATCTGAATAATCTTTTGGAAACAGGTCTCCAGTTCCGATAAGGTAATGGCATTACCGAGAGTTTTAATAGGATTCTGCTCCTGTATCAGCCGATAGCCCTCCTCTGCAACCTCCTGGGAAATATTTAAAATGTAATTTACCATTTTCATATACCCCTGACGGATATGATAAGGTTCACATTTCTGATCCCTCATATATGACCGGAATTTATCCCCACAGCTTGTTAACTCCTCACTATCTCCCTTGCATACAGATACTTTGATCCTGTTTTCCAAAAATACCGGATATGTAAATTCCTCCGGAGTAAACAGGCTGATTTCCCTTTTCGTCAGCAAATGTGTATATCCCAATGCCATTGCATAAGAAGTAAGCTTTCGCAGTTCATTTACCTGGCTGCGCAGCTCTGTAAGAGACAGGATGCTTCCGGCTGTCCACACTGCCTGCCCCTCTCTTACATTCTTCAGATATACTCTGTGGCTAATCCTCTTATTCCATCCCTCCATCGGATTTTCGCTCTGAATGACACACACATATTCCTGCGTACTTTCAATAAATACCATATAAATGCGGTCTTTGCCGTATTTCACTTTCATTTCCTCAAGCTGGTTTTTGCAAAATTCAACATATGCCGGCTCTGCATTTCCAAGATAGCCTGCATAAAGAAAACACGGTGATTCCAGATCTAATCCGCCGATATCGGCAAGGCGCTGGTAATTCTCCCTGGTTTCCGCCAGGCTGCCCAGGATAA
Source organism: Robinsoniella sp. RHS (assembly GCF_001029355.1). NCBI lineage: Bacteria > Bacillati > Bacillota > Clostridia > Lachnospirales > Lachnospiraceae > Robinsoniella > Robinsoniella sp. RHS. The sequence goes on along the minus strand of NZ_JNGB01000185.1, from coordinate 4,123 downwards.
TATCCCTGATATATCCCTGAGGCGTTCCTTCAATCTGCCTTTTTTCCAGATCCAGTTTTTCTTCAATCCTATCCAGTACCTCTTTTACGTCTTCCGCCGCAATGGGCTTTAACAGATAGTCATCCGCTCCCAGGGTTATTGCCTTTTTCGCATATTCAAATTCTGAATATCCACTGAGAATAACACTATGGCAGGCAACTTTGTCCTCCTGAATCTTTGCCAGCATTTCCAGCCCATTCATGACAGGCATTCGGATGTCGGTGATGATCAGCTCCGGGCGAAGCCGGATTGCCATCTCATATCCCTCCATTCCGTTTTTTGCTTCTCCAACAATTGTGTGACCGCTCTGAGACGAGATCAGTTTTGATATTCCAACTCTGATCTTTACCTCATCTTCAACTATTAATATCCTCATTTTCCTTCCTCATTTCATCAATAACCGGCAGGCGCAGGGTGATGACCGTTCCCAGGCCTTTTAAGCTGCTGATTGTCCAGCTGGCTTTATTTCCATAATACATATACATCCTTGAGAATGCATTGTTTAGCCCGATGCTCCTTCCATCATCAATAATTGCCCGTTTCGGGTCATTAAACTCCTGTACCTTACTTTCCGGCATGCCCACTCCATTATCCTCTATAATAAATACAACCCCCTTCCCGTCATCTGAGAGTGAACATTCAATTCTCAATAAGCCTCCCGCCATCATTCCATCAAACCCATGTATAATAGAATTCTCAACAAATGGCTGCAATAGCAGCTTATATACTTTCACCTTTTCTGTATTTTTGTCTATTTGCAGATTGTACGTAAATGCATCATTAAATCTCATTTTCTGGAGACTGATGTATTTATGAAGCCAATCCGACATTTCCCATATGCTGACTCTCTGATTACTCTTATTTACACTGTAACGCAGTATAACACCTAAGTTTCTCAGCATGGTACTGATCTCATACTCTCCCTTTTCAATTGCCATCCAGTTAATGGAATCCAGGGTATTATATAGGAAATGCGGGTTAATCTGTGCCTCCAGCGCACGGATTTCTGCATTTTTCTGACTGTTTTGTGCCTCTTTTACGGTAGTGACCAGCTCTTTCACTTTTACGGTCATAGTATTAAAATTTCGTGCAATCAGACCAATTTCATCCTGGGTATCTTCCGGAATCACCACATCCAGATGCCCCTGCTGTACCTGTCCGATTCCTTTTAATACCGAACGGACTGACCGGTTTAACATATATACCGTATAACTAATAATGCACGTTACGAAAATAACTGCGGCAACGCCTACAAGCAGAAAAATCTTCTGGGTATTTACCAGATCCTTCAGCATATAGTCTTTATCATACACGTTGTAAAAAACCCATCCTGTCTGAGGGTCTCTGTATTCGTTGATAGCCGTTTTTTTATCCCGCAGATATCCTGTAACTTTTACAAATTCCGCTACCGTTAGCCGGGGATTCATTTTCAGAGTCACAAAACTCTCATCCGGATAGGTAATTACCTGCCTGTTTTCATCCAGAATAAAATTCAGGCTGTGCTGGGACAGTTCCTGGTTGGCACTATCCTCTGGCTTATTACAGATTTCCTCAAGGATCCGTTCATCAATAGACATAATAATGGTAGCAATGCTTCCCTGTTCCAGATGGTCAAAATCAAATACCCGTTTGGACATATGAAAATAATACCCTTCCGTTCCGTTCTCCTGAAACTTCATAGTGGGCGTAATGACCATGCTTGGTTCATCAATGCAGTCTATGTAAGGCTTCGTCGTTCTCAGATCCGGATAGCCTCTCCATAAATTATCAATTGCAGAATCTGTCTGAAAATCAGCTACCACTGAACTGCCGTCCGCACACACCAGACTGATACACCGGATACCCAGATTGTCATTGTTATACTGCTTCAGGCAGTTGTATGCTCTGTTGTATGCAAATGCTTTCTGGCTGTCCGTAATATCCATCAGAGTTTTTATACTCTCTGTCAGCTGTTCATCCGTGTACAGCTGGTATAAAAGGCTGGAATAGGTTTCCATATTTAAGTGCACCCGTTCTGATATCTGGGTCAGATTACTAACCATTAACTGATCTACCTTTTCCGTTACTATATTTTTATTTACATAGTATCCTATTAACTGTATAGACAGAATCGGTATAATTGAGCCAAACAAAAAACCGAATAACAATTTTCTTCCAAGTGTCCAGTTATTATATCGTACGATTATTTTTTTCAACATGTTTACAGGCTCACTTTCCGCAATACTCAAATACCATTATTTTACACTTATCCGGATATATATCGCAAGCTTGCTTAAAATATAATCTAATAAGTATTGTTCATTTTAATTATTTTTCTACAACACAAGCCAGCGTAAGAACGCTGGCTTGTGATTCTGCTTTTTACTTAATTACTACGCTGCTCTTCTGTCCTCTGTTTTTAAATACTTTTTTATATGTCTTCACTTTAGACTTCGGAACTCTAATCACTGCCTTGGAAGAAATATTCTTCAAACAATTGCTGTATGCATTCTTCAGTACTTTTGACTTAACAGTGATATTGGTAAGCTTGCTGTCCCCATAGAATGCCTGTTGTCCAATCGCTGTTACATTTGCACCGATTGTTATCTGCTGCAGCTTCTTGTAATTCTTAAATGATTTTTGTCCAATCTTTGTTACCTTGCATTTTACTCCTTTTAAGGTTACCGTAGATGGTACCGTTACCTTCTTAACGGACTTGCTGGATGCTCCAACCACCATTACAGTTGCTTTTCCTGCTGTTGGATTGGTAACTTTGTAGCGCAGTCCTTTGTAAGTAAGGATCTGGCCCTTTTTCAGTGCAGGTACTACCGGTTTTGGAGTCTCTGCAGGTTTCATTTCCAGTGCTGTAGCTGCTGACATCAGTTTTGATGCTGCCAGATCAATCTGATCCTGTGTTGCATTTGCATTATTTAAAACTGCTGCTGCTGCTGCCACTGCATCTTTTAAAGCTTTTGCGCTGTTGTCTGTATATTTGCCGGTATCAAGTCCTGCATAGGCATTATATAGTACATTTAATGTTGTTGTATCTGTGGTAACAGTTGGTTCTTCCGGTTTTACCGGCTCTTCTGTCAATTCTGCTGCTGCCTTAGCCAATGCTGACGCTGCCTGGTCAACTGCTGCCTGATCTGCATCAGGGTTATTCAGAACGTCTTGTGCACCTTGAAGTGCTGCAAGGAATGCATCGGTACTTTCTTTTGTATACTTAGCGGTATCAATGCCTGTATATGCATTGTAAAGTACGCTCAGTACGGAGAAGTCTACCTCTACTTCCGGTTCTTCCGGATCTTCCGGCATTACTGCAAGTGCAGTCGCTGCTGACAGAAGATTTGCTATGGTATTGTCAACTTCTTCCTGTGCTGCATTTTCTTTTCCGATTACCGTCTGCAGACTGCCTAATGCTTGTGTAAATGCTGCTGCACTTTCTTGGGTATATCCGGAAAGATCCAGGTCTTTGTAAGCACTGTATAATGCTTTTGCTAATGATTTATCAATTACCGGTTTCGGTTCTTCTGCTTTTTTCTCCAGTCCTGCAAGGGCTACCAGTAATCCTGATTCTGCTTCTGCTGCTTCCACTTTTGTAGCATTTTCTTTTTGAATTACTGCGCCTGCATTTTCCAGTGCATTTTTCAATACATCTGCGCTTTCCTCTGTGTAGATGCTCATATCCATCTGTGAAATAGCATTGTACAGGGACTGTAACTGTGTCAGATCAGCCAGAATACTTTCCAGCTGGGCAATTGCTTCTTCAAGCTTGCCAATCTGCTCATCTACTGCATCCTGATCCGCATTCTCATCTTCGAAAACTTTCCTTGCTTCAGCAATTGCTGCTTCCAGTACAGCGTAACTCTCTGCTGTATATCCATCCGGAATGTAAGCTTCTGCTGTTTCCAGCGCCGTCTGTAAAACAGTCTTGTCTACATTGTTGTCATACTCTGTATAAAGCTCGTTAATCTTTTCGCTGTTTACCGCACCGTTGTAAATTCTAAGGTCATCCAGTTCCAGATTGTCCGGATACTGTGAGTCATTGCTGTAACCGTTCTTTCCTACACGGTTTACTGCTGTCTCTGATCCGGTAATTGTCTGC
>NZ_JNGB01000184.1:0-2359 GCF_001029355.1 Robinsoniella sp. RHS | reverse complement strand
AGACGAAGTACAGGACAACAGTTATACTTTTTGCGTATATTCGTAATGACCATACTCTGGAGGTCACATTTTCAGGTGACGGAGGCAGCGGTGAAGAGACAGAAAAGGTTACCTACCATCAGGACTACAGCGTAGATGATAGGGCTGACTATGCAGGAAATCTGATGGAGAGCAGTGTAGTAGAAGAAGATGGCGTAAAGATTAAGCTGAACAAGGGCAGTGACAATAATTTCCCAATGGCAATTGATACAAATGCTCCGGAAATTACAGAAGGAACTTTCTATACCAGGTTTGCCATTGATAATCTGAGTGACCAGAGCCTGTTTGATATCAAGACAGGGGACGGCGGATTTATCCGCATTGGATACGAAGTAGATCCCCAGGCGGCAACACCAAGGGCGGCATGGTTCTATGATAAGTCCGGCAATAATCCGGGATGGGGAGATTTTAACCAGACAACCCCGCTTACAGCAAACGAAGAGCATACGTTAAAAGTTACGTTTACGAAAAATGGAACAACAAATTATGACATTACACTTTGGGTGGACGGCGAAAATCTTGGAACAAAAACGTTAGCTTATGCACAGACACCCGGAAAGTTTGGATTTGGTGCCAGAAGAACAGGTAAGACTTATACAGTCAAAGAGGTATATTACACTACAGAAGAGGAGTATAAGATTGATGTAACAGCAGGGGATCACGGTGCGGCAAGCCAGGAAGGTGGTGTAACTGTATTCGGACTGAGCAGCAAGACCATTTTCTTTACACCGGATGACGGATATGAGGTGGGCAAGGTACTGGTAGACAACGTAGAGACAGAAGTAACCGATGCTCAATATACCTTTACGGATATTACAGGAAACCATACCCTTGCAGTATCCTTTAAAGAGGCAGAGGCTCCCGCCGTTGATAAATCAGCTTTACAGAATCTGTATGATGAAAACACCGGTAAAAAAGCAGAAGATTATACTGAAGAGAGCTGGGCAGCTTTTGATACGGCAATGAAAGCAGCGAAAGCAGTATTAGACAGCGGGACAGCAGACCAGGCGGCAGTGGATGCAGCGAAGGAAGCGCTGGAAACGGCAGCTGGAGGCTTACAAGCAGCAGAACCTCAGCCGGTGGATAAAACAGAATTACAGGGATTGTATGATAACAATACCGGTAAAAAGGCTGAAGATTATACCCTGGAGAGCTGGAATACTTTTGATGGGGCAATGAAAGCAGCCAAAGAGGTACTGGACAGTGAATCTGCGGACCAGGATGCAGTAGATGCAGCAAAAGCGGCACTGGAAGAGGCAATTAAAGGTCTGGTTCTGGCTGAAATTCCGGATCCGGCAGATAAAGCTGAATTACAGGCACTTTATGACCAGAATGCAGATAAGGCAGCAGAAGATTATACAGAAGAAAGCTTTGCCGTATTTGATCAGGCTATGAAAGCGGCAAAAGGGGTACTGGACAGTGAAACAGCTACACAGGACGATGTGAATCAGGCGCTGCAGGTATTAAGAGATGCCATTGCTCAGCTGAAAGATGCAGGAACAGAGGAAGATATCAAAGGGGCGCTTCGGCTGCTTTATGAGGCAAATACCACTAGAGAAGAAGCAAAGTATACGCCGGATTCCTGGAAAGTATTTGCAGATGCCATGGAAGAAGCAAAACGAGTGCTGGATGATCCGGATGCAGTGCAGGAACAGGCAGATGCAGCAAAAGATGCATTACAGAACGCAATTAATGGTTTGGCAGATGCAGATCCAGTTCCGGAAGTCAATAAAACGGCACTGAAGAATCTGTATGATGCAATTTCCGGAAAAGACCAGTCGAAATACACGCAGGATAGCTGGAGTGCATTTGTAAATGCAATGAATCAGGCTGAGACGGTATTAAATGACAGTGAAGCAACACAAGAACAGGTTAATGCAGCTCATGCAGCATTAGAAAAAGCAACAGCAGGACTTACTGAAATTCCGGTACCGGTTATAAAAGTAACGGGAGTAAGCCTGGATAAGCCGGCAGTAACCTTTACAAAAGCAGGAGAAACTGCACAGTTAAGGGCTCAGGTTGCTCCGGCAGATGCGGCAAATAAAAATGTCACCTGGAAATCTACCAATACAAAGTCGGTAACCGTAGACCAAAACGGACTGGTAAAGGCAGCGGCGAGCGGTTCCGCGGAGATTATTGTTACTACGGAAGACGGCGGAAAAACAGCCGTTTGTAAAGTAACGGTAAGCATTCCGGATCCGGTTGTAAAAGTAACCGGCGTGAGACTGGCACAAAAGAGTGCAGTTTTATCAGCGAAAGGGGCTTCTGTAAAACTAAGTGCAGCCGTATTGCCGAAAAATGCATCAAATAAAACAGTGAC
>NZ_JNGB01000253.1:0-1192 GCF_001029355.1 Robinsoniella sp. RHS | reverse complement strand
CCCTGGTTTCCGGCCTTCCAGACGGTTACCTGGGTACTTCTGTCCTGCAGCCCTTCCAGTGTCTTAGAACGTCTTAAAACTACACGGTCATACTGTTCCAGCTGATCGTTTGAATCAATCTGATCCTGATCCTCCGGGAAATATGAACCGGTCATATAATAATATCCGCTCTGTTCATCCCAGTAAATGCAGGGATCCGCCATGCCTTCCACGAATTTTGTCTCATCGTAATATACCGTTCCGGTTTCTTCATTATAATTATCCGGATCATCCCGATTTGCATTCTCCGGATCATCTTCCGGAAGGGTGCTTCCATTTAATTCTTTTAATTTATTGATATACTGGGTCTGAACCACCTTACCGGTTAATGTATACTCTCCCGGTTGGGATAAGCTGATGCCCTGCAGCGCTCCCTCCCAGTCGATACTGAATTTCTGACTGGATCCGTCTGTATAAACTGCATTAACACTTGGGTACAGTTTTTCCAGCTCCTGTTCCGTAAGCCCCTGCTGCGCATCTACATTTAAGCCGGTCAGGGACTCCAGTCCATTATTTACAACTGTCCCCAGTTTATTTACGATATACCGGTACTCTTCTTCTGTCAGGGAAACCGCATTTCCAAGGGTGATCTGCTCATCTGTGTCTAATATATTTTCCCCATTCAGCATTAATGTAAAATTAGAACGTTTCAATGGCAATGCATTTAATTCAGTTTCTGATACCATGATGTCATCATAATAAGCTACTCCATCTGTGGAAGTAAACAGATGGATTCCCCTGGAGGACGTCGCATCCGGCGCCGCCACTGTAAATCCCTCTTCTGTCTTAAAGATACGGGGATCTGTAACCTGAAGCGTGCCATTGGTATTCTTAGAGAAAATCACTGCACCACCATTGTTCAGAACTTCAAAGTTTTTTCCGTCTTTGCTCACAGCCATGTAGACACTGCGGGTTTCCTGGGCTACATTTGCTGCGGAGGCATAGAAGTCTGTAGAAGTGGAATATACAGCTGCATAATATCCCTCCTGCAGTTCCCTGACTGACTCTACTCCATGTACTGTAATTTCAAATGCTTCTGATTCCATACCGCTAACGATTGCTGTCACATGTGCAGTCCCTTCGGAAATTCCTCTTGCAACACCCTTTTCGTCTACCGTAAGTACCTCTGGATTATCAGATACCCAGGTTACTG
>NZ_JNGB01000183.1:0-15867 GCF_001029355.1 Robinsoniella sp. RHS | reverse complement strand
GCGAGCTGGGTTCAGAACGTCGTGAGACAGTTCGGTCCCTATCCGGCGTGGGCGCAGGATATTTGAGAGGAGCTGACCTTAGTACGAGAGGACCGGGTTGGACTGACCTCTGGTGTACCGGTTGTTCTACCAAGAGCATGGCCGGGTAGCCAAGTCGGGAAGGGATAAACGCTGAAGGCATCTAAGCGTGAAGCCCCCCTCAAGATGAGATATCCCCCGCATAAGCGGTAAGACCCCTTGAAGACGACGAGGTAGATAGGTTAGAGGTGGAAGTGCAGTAATGTATGGAGCTGACTAATACTAATAGGTCGAAGGCTTATCCATAAGGTTTAGGATAATGTCAATAAAGTTGATATGATCAACGAAGTTGGTAATGCAAGAACGGATGATATTTGATGAATTTCTGTGTGTGGTTTTGAAGGTATATAAACCTTACAAAAGAGTTGGCCCAGTGGCTCAGTTGGTTAGAGCGTCGCCCTGTCACGGCGAAGGTCGTCGGTTCGAGTCCGATCTGGGTCGTTCACATCAGTAGATGTGTAATTAAATAATTTTATATCCCATGGGATCTTAGCTCAGCTGGGAGAGCATCTGCCTTACAAGCAGAGGGTCATAGGTTCGAGCCCTATAGGTCCCATTAATGCCGATGTGGCTCAATTGGCAGAGCAGCTGATTTGTAATCAGCAGGTTATCGGTTCGAGTCCGATCATCGGCTTTTTGGATGGATTCCCGAGTGGCCAAAGGGGACAGACTGTAAATCTGCTGCAAATTGCTTCGGTGGTTCGAATCCACCTCCATCCATTGAGATTTACATCTCTATCAAAAAACTAAATAAATACTATCGCGGGGTGGAGCAGTCTGGAAGCTCGTCGGGCTCATAACCCGAAGGTCGTAGGTTCAAATCCTGCCCCCGCAATTTTTGGAAGCGCACCATTACGGAAGTATTCGGAAGCTCGCTTCCATTATGCTGTAAAGAGGGTGTACAACCCTAGGCCCAGATAGCTCAGTTGGTAGAGCAGAGGACTGAAAATCCTCGTGTCGCTGGTTCGATTCCGGCTCTGGGCATTATAAGACTTGAAACTGGTTTATGTCTTATAAAGTAAAATTTAATATGCGGGATATTAGCTCAGTTGGTAGAGCACTTGACTTTTAATCAAGTTGTCCGGGGTTCGAATCCCCGATGTCTCATTACAAAAAGAACCCTGCAGGAGTAACTATCCTGTGGGGTTTTCTGTTATTCAGTTTGTTTTAAGTTGGTTTTAAATTGATTTTATACGATTTTTAAATATGGGAGTACAGTTAAAATAGGAATGAATAAGTTATAAATTAGTGGGAAGAATGACAGATACGGGATAAAGAGGTTTGCAGGCTGCAGCCTATGAAAGGATATGGTACGGGATATGGCAAATGATAGTAAGAAGGAATTACTTCTTCAGGGAAGCATTCTGGCGGTTGCAGGTATTATCGTAAAGTTGATTGGATTTTTATATCGTATTCCAATGGCTAACATGCTCGGTGAGGTTGGAAACGGTCTATATGGAGTAGCCTTTGGTATTTATAATATTGTTTTAACTTTGTCATGTTCCAGCCTTCCTCTGGGATTATCTAAATTAATATCCCAGTATGAGATTAAAAAGGAGTATCGGAGTGCTTATCGCTTATTTCGCAATTCCTTAATACTGGCGGTAATTGTTGGTGGTATATTTTGGGTATTAATATATTTTGGCGCTGATTTTCTGGAAATGTGTTATGCGAAACCAGGATTGGCAAAACCCCTCCGAATCGTAGCACCGACTACGTTTGTGATGGCTATTTTAGGTGTAATGCGGGGATTTTTTCAGGGAAAAAATACGATGATTCCATCGGCGGTTTCTCAGATTATAGAACAGATTATTAATGCAATTATAAGTATTGTAGCAGTTATGCAATTTATGAGAGTATATCAATCTTCCGCAGATGTTTTTGCATATGGGGCGGCAGGCGGTATTATGGGTACCTTGTGTGGTGCGTTGTCTGCTTTTGCTTTTTTATTAGTTTTATATTTACTGTATCGACCGGGGTATCTTAGAAGAGTAAGAAGATGTAAGAACCGTCATGTGGCATCAGATGGAAGACTGAACAAGTTATTGCTGATGACATTAATTCCTATTTCTTTAAGTCAGGCAGCTTATCAGCTCAGCGGGACGCTGGATGATTTAATATTTGGAAATATATTGAATTTTAAAGGTTTAGCTGTGGACTTTGTAACTGCAATTCAGGGTGTGTATAGTACGCAATATAATCTTCTTATTAATATTCCTATTGCGTTTGCTTCTTCTTTGGCGGTTTCTATTGTACCCAGCATTGTTGCTTCTAAGGAAAGACATGATAGAAGAGGAATATTTGAGAAGGTAAACTTTATTAATAAGTTCGTGATGGTTCTTACGATACCGTCAGTAATTGGATTTATGGTGCTTGCTAGGCCTATTATATCGTTAATATTTGCAGCTTTGACAGAACACAGAGATTTGTCGGTACACATGCTGCAGATAGGGGCTGTTTCGATTGTATTTTATTCTTTGGCATCCATATCTACAGCAATATTACAAAGTTTGAACAAGATGAGAGAGCCAATTGTAAATGCATTTATTGGTTTGGTGGTACATTTAGTATTTATTTGTCCTCTTTTGATTTTTACTGGATTGAATGCTTATATTTTAGTTGTGGGAAATATTATTTTTCCTCTGGTAATCTGTGTCTTAAACGAGAGATCTTTGAATAATGAGCTACATATCCATAAGGATGTGAAGAGGACGTATCTAATTCCGATCATTGCGTCCTTGATTATGGGGATAATTGTATTTTTTGTTTACTGGATTGTGGATAAGTTTATCGGAAATACAGTTGTTTCAGTGGTAGTGCCTTTAGCCGTTGGCGTTTGCAGTTACTTTTTCTTTATTTTTGCTTTTCACTGTTTCTCTTTAGAGGAATTATATGATTTGCCCATGGGAAGAACAATAGCAAGATTTACAGGGAGATTTTATCGGTAATGTTTTAAGTAAATTAAAGTTTGGAATGCAACTACGGTAATCCATTCGATTCCCGTGGAGATGGCGACTGCAGTCAATCCCGTCCGTGGTATTAGGAGGAGGAAGGAAAGCAATGTCCGCAAAGATTTACGTATAAGCGTACCTATAAAAGGAATTATTTGTTATATTCGTTAGGTAATATAACAAATAATTCCTTTTTATTCTATATATTTTTAAACATGGGAAAGCGTATTTTTTTGATACCGGAAGAACCAGATGAACAGGGTAATTCCTTTTAGAGTACTGGATATTGTGATACTCCACCAAATTCCATTGAGACCTAAAGCGGTACCGGTCAGCAATAGAGCAAGAGGAATTCTGGCGGAAGTGAGTACAATACCAACTACAGATGGAGGTATGGTTTTACCCAATCCGGAAAATGCGCCTGCTGTTGCAATCTCAACACACATGAACAACTGAGAGATTCCCAGGATTTGCAGATAATCTATACCCATACTTAAAATTTCTTTCTCCGGAATAAATACTTGAAAAATAGGTCCGGGCAGGCAGATTAAGATGAATGTACATACGATACCCCATACGGTAACTGCGCCCATTGATACAGCGTAACCTTTCCTTACCCGGGTATTGTTCCCGGAGCCATAGTTCTGTGCTACAAAGGAGTTCACAGCTGCGGCAAAGCCATCTGCAGTCATCCAGGAGATAGACTCTATCTGGGAACCAACTTTTTGAACTGCTACGGCAGTGTCCCCAAAGCCTGCGATGAGTCGTGCTATGATCATGGAGATACCTGTAAATATCATACTCTGTATGGATGTGGGAAGTCCAATTCGTATTATTTCACCCATATACTGCTTTGACGGTCTGGAGAATATATGTATTTTGTTAAAAATAATTGTATCTCTCATTGCAAAAACAATAAATACCAGCGTAACAATTGCCTGTGCAAGTACGGTTGCAATGGCAGCTCCCGCTACGCCCAAATTGGGAAATGGACCTAAGCCAAATATAAGAACAGGATCCAGTACCAGGTTTAGGGCAAGTCCGGTAGTTGTTGCTATTAAAGAATTTCTACTGTTTCCCATGGCGGTCATTATGCCGGAAAATATCTGGTTCAGGAAAGAAAATAGAACTCCGCCGCAAGTGATGATTAAATATATCTGGGCATCTGCCACAACCTGTGGGCTGTTCAGCTTGAAGAAGCCTATCAGTGGTACATGGAAAATTACGGAGGCAAGTCCATAGGCAATGCCAAAAAATATTCCCAGTTGTAAAGCAGCCCTGGCAAAATCTGCGGCAGTATGATACACTCCTGCACCAAAGGAGTGTCCAACCTTAACTTGTCCGCCCATTCGGCCAAGGGCTGCAAGTCCGTTTGAGAGCCACATATACATTCCTGCAGCACCAACAGCAGCGACGGCATTACTGCTGAGTCTGCCAATCCAGATCATATCAATCATGTTGTATGCCATCTGAATCAGGGAAGTTAGCATAATTGGTAAAGCTAGTTTTGTAAGTGAGGGCAGAATAGGGCCCTTTAGCAGGTTAATATTTTTACTCATAAGTACCTCGTATATTTATTAAATTCTAATATTCTGTTAGAGCAGGCTGGAGAGTATATTAAGAGGATTATACCATAGTTGGATTATGAATGAAAAGCATTTATATTGACTATAATAATTGCATTGTTTCTTAGAGATACAGGTGCTATAATGATCACATATACAGAATCTTAGAAACCGAGGAGGAAACAAAATGTTGGATAAAAAAGTAGCAGAACTAATTAATACTCAGATTAATAAGGAATTTTATTCCGCGTATCTCTATTTGGATTTTTCAAATTATTTTATTGAAACCGGATTAGAGGGATATGCCAGCTGGTTCAAGATTCAGGCGCAGGAAGAAAGAGATCATGCGTTATTATTTATGCAGTATATGCAGAATAATGGAGAAAAGGTAACTTTTGAAGCAGTTGAAAAGCCAGAGTTTGAATTTAAAAAACCAGGAGATCCGCTTCAGGCAACATTGGAGCATGAGCAATACGTTACGGGGCTGATTCATACGATCTACGAGGCAGCCTATTCTGTAAAAGACTTCCGTACGATGCAGTTTCTGGACTGGTTTGTAAAAGAACAGGGAGAAGAGGAGAAAAATGCGGAGGATATGATCAAGAAATATAAACTGTTTGGTGAAGATCCTAAGGGTCTATACCTCATCGATTCAGAGATGGCTGCCAGAGTTTATACAGCTCCGTCATTGGTGTTATAATGGGAAAAGGAAAATACATTTGTCCTTGTTTTAAGGTTTCTTGTGATGATATCCGTAAGGCAGTAGAAGATGGTGCGGATTCATTTAAAAAGGTAAAGAAGGTAACGAAGGTATCTGGGAAATGTGGACATTGTGAATGCAGAGTGAAGGAATTTACAAAGGAAATGTTGGAAGATATGGGGAAGGAAACTTCCGGTGTTAAGATGGTAAAGGATAAGAAGATAAAGGTTAAGAAAACAAAGGATAAGGAAGCAAAGAATAAGGGGATAAAGGTTAAGAAAACAGAGGATAAGGAAGCAAAGAATAGAGGGATAAAGGTTAAGGAAGCAAAGGGATCGAAGTGTAGGAAGACAAAGGATAAAAAGATAAAGAATAAACAGATTAAGGATATATCATTAAACGATAAAACTCTGAAGGATATAAAGCTCAAAGATGAAAATCCAATGACTGCTATGTCAATAGATAAGAAATTAAAAGAGAAAAAGTCTGAGGATGAAAAAACAGAATCGAAATTGATAAATGGTCAGGTAGTAAAAAAAGATCATCAACAGAAGATTAGGGTTATTAAGTTAGATGACAAAAATTTTAAAGTAAAAGATATAAAGAAGAAAAAGAAAAGCAAAAAGAAGTAATGGAAAAAGTAAAAGAAGAATGAAGAAGAAAAAGCTGGAGACAGCTTTTTTTCTTGTGGGGAGGAGGGTCTTGGCTATTCAGGTACAAAATACGAAGAGTTTGAAGGAGGATAAGCCTCATGGGTCAGCTTCTTTTCGCTGTGCTTTTTATGAGGCTGAGCAGAGTGAAAGTCTTTTTTTAGTAAAGCATCACTGGCATGATGAGATTGAATTGCTGCATTTTAAAAAAGGGAATTTTCATATGGAGATAAACATGGAGTCTTATGAGATTACGGAAGAATGTTTTTTCTTTGTCAACCCGGGAGAACTTCATTATATTACGTCGGATGGTCTATGTGAGGAAGATGCGGTAGTTTTTAACCCTTATGTACTTAGCTTTAATTCTTATGACACAATGCAAAACCAGGTAATTCAGCCTTTGATAAATGGAAATCTTTCATTACCAAGAAGTATAAATGCATCTCTTAAAGAGTTTCAGGATATATACAGAGAGTATGAGCAGATTCAAAAAGCTTTTAGTATGATGGAAGACACAGGGGAGAAACCAGGTCAAAAAAATGTAAGTGTATCGGTATCCCAGATGTTGATTAAGGCATCTTTGCTTAGGATACTTGCGATACTTACCGGGCAGGGGCTGCTTACCAGGCAGGAGAACGGAGTAAATCATCAGGTGGAGAGTATTAAGACGGTTTTAACTTATATAAGGGAGAACTACAGGGATAGAATTTATATTCGTGATCTGGCAGGGCTGATTAATATAAATGAGCAGTATTTCTGCCGTTTCTTTAGGCGGGCAATAGGTAAGACACCAATGGAATATGTTAATGAAATTCGTATTCGCAGGGCGGCTGAAATGGTGATAAGTACAGATAATCTGATTATGGACATTTGTCTGGACTGCGGGTTTAATAATCTTGGAAACTTTTTAAGAGAGTTTAAAAAGTATACGGGAACGACTCCACGCTTGTATAAGAAGGAAAACCGCAGCAGTTTTGCGAATGAGATGAAATGATAAAAAAGTCAAAATAGTGAAGTTTTTGAACAAATAAATGTAGGACTTATGTGAAGTGAAATAGTATAATATGTGCTATAAGTAATGAAAATATAATTGTGGAGGCACATAGAATGCAAAAAAAATGGTGGCAAGAAAAGACAGCATATCAGATTTATCCGAAGAGTTTTTATGATTCCAATGGGGATGGAATTGGAGATATACAGGGAATTATAAGCAAGCTGGATTATTTACAGGATCTGGGAGTGGATATCATCTGGTTATCTCCCATCTATTCCTCACCCTTGGCGGATCAGGGATATGATATTTCGGACTATTATAACATTGATCCCAGATTTGGGACGATGGAGGATATGGATGAACTGCTTATGGAAGCAAAGAAGCGGGGAATGTATATTCTTATGGATTTAGTAGTTAATCATTGTTCCGATGAACATGAGTGGTTTAAGATGGCGATGAAAGATCCGGAAGGGAAATATGGGAAGTATTTTTATCTGGAGGATAAGAAGGACGGGGAGCTTCCATGTAATTGGAGATCTTATTTTGGAGGATCTTGCTGGGAGCCGCTTTCCGATACCGATAAGCTTTATCTGCATGTATTTCATAAAAAACAGCCGGATTTAAACTGGGAAAATCCGGAGGTGCGGGAAGAGGTTTATAAAAATATTAATTGGTGGTTGGAGAAAGGGCTTTCGGGCTTTCGTATCGATGCAATTATTAATATTAAAAAGGCATTGCCATTTAAAAATTATGAACCGGATCGTGCAGATGGATTAAGTAATATTGCCCATATGTTAGAGGAAGCTGAGGGTGTTGGTGAATTTCTGGGAGAAATGCGGGACAGGACATTTAAAAAGTATGATGCATTTACTGTTGGTGAAGTCTTTAATGATAAAGAGGGTGAATTGCCTGATTTTATCGGAGACAATGGATATTTTTCCAGTATGTTTGATTTCAATGAAACAATCTTTGGGCAGAATGAAAAAGGGTGGTACGCTCATACGCAGATTACGCCGAATGATTATAAAAAATGTTGTTTTGATGCACAAAAACGTGTTGGAGACATTGGATATCTCTCTAATATTATCGAAAACCATGATGAGCCAAGAGGTGTCAGCCATTACTTACCGGAGGGAGAAGTCTGCGATGCAAGTAAGAAGCTTTTGGGGGCAGTAAACTTTATGCTGAGAGGCCTTCCGTTTATTTATCAGGGACAGGAACTTGGAATGGAAAATATGGAATTTACATCTATAGACGAGGTAGATGATATTTCCTCCCTGGAAGAATACCGTGTTGCCATAGATGCAGGGCTTACAGAAGCGGAAGCTTTAAAGGTCATTTCCAAGTTCAGCAGGGATAATGCAAGAACGCCAATGCAGTGGGATGACAGTGAAAATGCAGGATTTACTACTGGTACACCCTGGCTTGCGGCAAATCCTAATTATAGCAGAATCAATGCAAAGAGTCAGATAGAGAATTCAGATTCCGTATTTTCTTTTTACAAACAACTGATAGCACTGCGTAAGAATCCGGTCTATCAGGAGGCTGTTGTATATGGTGAATTTATTCCGGAATGGGAAGATCAGAATAATCTGATGGCTTATTACCGTAAAGGACAAGAAAAGACATTGATGGTTGTAGCTAACTTCCAGATGGACGGACAGACGGTGACTTTACCAAGTTCATATAAAAAATTATTAATTAATAATTATACGGATCTTGCTCAGGACGGTAATGATTTGCAGCTCAAAGGATATCAGGTTATAATTCTGGAAATTTAATCAGATGATCAAAGCAGCGGAAAATTTATCCGCTGCTTTCTAGAAAGGAACCAGTATGAATCACAAAGAAAGAATGCTGACGGGGCTTCCATATAAGGCCTGGATGGATGGCCTTGCTGAGGAACAGATTGAAAATAAGAAGAAAATTTATGAATATAATTTATGCAGGCCGGATGAAGCGGAGAAGATGGAACTGATGATCCGTGGGATACTGGGAAAGGCCGGTAAAAATGTAGCTGTCTTACCGCCGTTTCACTGTGATTATGGAAAAAATATTGAAGTAGGTGACAATTTTATTGCCAATTATAATTGTGTTATTCTGGATGTGGGAAAAGTTACTATTGGAAATAATACAATGTTTGGACCGAATGTGTCTATCATTACTGCAGGGCATCCGATTCATCCGGATTCCAGAAATTCAGGATATGAATATGGAATCGGTATCACTATTGGTGACAGCGTATGGCTGGGATCTAATGTTGTAGTTAATCCCGGAGTCCATATTGGCAACAATGTGGTGATCGGTTCGGGAAGCGTTGTGACTAAGGATATTCCGGATAATGTGGTGGCAGTGGGTAACCCATGCAGAATCCTACGGGAGATTACTGAGGCGGACAGGGATTTTTACTTTAAGGACAAAAAATTTGATGTGACTGACTACTAGAGCGTGTTTTAAGTTGCAAATTTTTTTAACATGTGGTAAGATCAATCTCATATTATAAAAGAAGAGCTTTTTACATGCGTCGCCGGATGCATGTATCATAAATAAGCATCGGACATCTATACCGTTAGGCCATTGGGTATAGATGACTGGTGCTTTTTTTGTGATAAGGAATATTTTTTCAACTGGCTCAAGGCAGAAAGGTGGAATTTTTATGGAAAGTAAAAGTTTGGGAAGGGTATTTGCAAAGTATGTATCTTTGAACATTTTGAGTATGCTGGGGTTGTCTTGTTTTATTTTTGTAGATACCCTCTGTGTTGCAAACGGTGTGGGGAGTAATGGGCTTGCGGCATTGAATCTGACTCTGCCTGTATATTCTTTTATGAATGGGATAGGTTTGATGATTGGAATGGGGGGTGCTACCCGTTTTGCGATGGCTATGGGGACAGGAAATGAAAAGGCGGCGAAAGCTTCTTTTACACTTTCCGTTAAACTGGCCCTTCTCTGTGGTGTGTTTTTTACATTAGTCGGTTTGTTTGCATCCAGGCAATTGGGGGCTCTATTGGGAGCAGATGAGGCAGTTATGCAGGATATGATCCCTTATATGAGAACCATACTGCTTTTTTCCCTTGCGTTTATGGTAAATAATGTGTTGGTTTGTTTTGTAAGGAACGACGGGTACCCCCAGACGGCAATGGCGGCGATGCTGACCGGAAGTTTCAGCAATATTGTTTTGGATATTTTATTTGTATTCGGGTTTCGGTGGGGGATGTTTGGGGCGGCATTTGCTACCGGGATTGCACCGGTCTTAAGCATGTGTGTGCTTTCCACACACAAAATTAAAGGACGCAGCCACTTTAGGTTGGTGAAAGAAAGAACAAAGATTTCAGATGTAGTCCGGACAATTTCTCTTGGTATGTCCTCTTTTATTGGAGAATTATCTTCTGCAATTGTGATGCTGCTGTTCAATTTTACAATTTTAAAGCTTGCCGGGAACATAGGTGTCGCTGCATATGGTGTGATTGCCAATATTGCCCTGATTGTATGTTCCATATTTACCGGAATTGCCCAGGGAGTGCAGCCGATCATCAGTTCCCAGTATGGGAAAAAAGATTTTGGCGGTATACGCTTCGTGATGCAAAGAGGGGTTCTGCTTGCTGCCGCCTGCGGAGTAATCTGTTATGCAGGCGGTGTGCTGCTGGCAGAACCTATTGTTACAATCTTCAATGAATCAGGTGACGCCGGGTTTACGAAGATTGCCCTGGAGGGAATAAAGATTTACTTTCTCGCTTTTATCCCTATGGGAATCAATGTGGTTATGGCTGCCGTATTGTCAGCCAAAGATCAGCCGGCGCGCTCCATGCTGATTGCTCTGTTAAGAGGAGTTATACTAAATGTAGTTTTGATCCTTGTATTTCCAAATGTATGGAATATGACAGGGGTATGGCTGGTTGTGCCGGCTACAGAACTTTTAACGGCTGCAGTATGCGGTGCAGTACAGTTTGGCAGCAGTGGACTGCGGCGGAATACAGTTTAGTAGCAGTGGAATGCGGCGGAATACAGTTTAGCAGCGCAGTGACCGGATGCGGAGATGTAGGACTGTGGTGAAATATAGCGGTGTATAGTTTAGCAGTGCAGTGACTGGCAGTGAGGATGTAGGACTGCGGCGAAATGAAGAGGAATACAGTTTAAGGAGCTATTATGCAACGGCGGAGTGCTTCATGGAAATCAGTGGGACAGGATGGATAGTTTGACATCCGCTACATTAAATCCGTCTATGTTCTCCTGCTCCAGGAAACTCAGTACTTGATCTGCGCTGCCCTGTGCTAAAATACCATAGATCTGCATGCCGTTTTCCTTTATATATGCCTGAATATCCTGGTAAAACCAGGGGCCGATATTATTTACATTTGCCATTGCCTGTAAAAATTCCTGCCGGTCTGTGAGATAGCTTAAAAGTGACTCGAAGTGAGTCTGCCAGATTCCTACAGGGTCTTTATCAAGCTCCTCATTGTGGTCCACCAGGCTTAGATATGGATAATTTTTTTCCACTTCTTTGACAGATTCATATACATTGCCGCCGCCACCAGGCTGGAATCCAACGGTTGCGCCCCTGTGAGTGCCAGTCCAGACTGCTGCATAAGTAATGTCTAATTGATGGTCTTCATCACCATACCATTTTAGGTAGAGTTTGTTGAATTCTTCCAGTGTAAGATTTTTTTCAAAAGTAAAATATGCCTCGACCTGAGATGATTTTGGCAGGTCCTTTAAGGCATCTGCCTGATATTGGATGTCGTCCTGTGGCTGCTGGCGGTACTCTACTCCGGATGCTTCCTGCCAGACCAGTGTGCCTTCTTTAAAAGCAAAACAGTTTGCAGAGGGAAAATGCCAGAAGTTTATAAGTGAGTTGCCGCTGTCCAGGAATTCTCCCCGTATTATTTTTCCGCTGAATACAGATTCCTTACCGGTAAAATAATGGTTCTGCCTGATCTGGATCTGATAGCTGCCCAGCCCGTCTCTTACGGCTTCTGCTGTATTGGTTGCATATCCGGGTGAATGTACTTCGGTAAAAGCCATGGTATCCATCATGAACTGTCCAAAACCGTATTCATCCGTGGGAATTCCGCGATTGGGGTCGTAGTAGTTCTGATTGATAATCAGAATTACTGCCGCAGATAAAACGAGGATGCTTAATATGGAGATAAAAATATTTCGGCGGAGTTTACGGTTTACGTGTTTTTTTTACATTTTTGATCTCTGATTCTTCTGTTTCAGACAGCAGGTCCAGATTCAGATTTTCGCCCATCTGGTCCGTATAGTATTCGGTAATGCTTTCGTATTTCTCCAATTCTTCTTCTACCATCCGGATTTCTTCCGGTGTGGCTGTGTTGGATTTGTATTTTTCTAAAAGTTCATGGAAATTCATAGTATCCCTCCCTTTCTAATATTGAGCGCAGCTTATCTCTGGACCGGCAGAGGGCTGTTCTGGTGGTTCCTGTTGATTGACATGTAAAATGAGCAATTTCTTTTAAACTGTAATTCATAAAATAGAACATGTAGATTAATTCGCGGTAACGGTCGGGTAATTGTAGAATACAGTGGTAAAGTACCTTTGCATCCTCATTTTGAATCATTCGTTCCAGTACATTGTCATAAGACGGACTGCCGATATCTTCTAAAGGTGTAACAGGTCTTCTTTTTTTCTGCCTTGCCTGGTCTATAAAAATATTTTTGCATACACGCAGAAGCCAGTATTTGATGGATTCATTCTGAAGCTCGGCACAGAGGAGGGCTTTGTAGAAGGTATCACTGGTGATCTCCTCTGCTTCCAGCGTATTTTTACATAGAGACAGAGCGTATAAATATATTTCATGGTAATAGGTTTTATATATTTGTTCCAGGTCATCCTTTTTCACAGTTCCCCTCCTTCCTGTTCATTTAATAAACGTTTTCCATTACAAAAGGTTACACTTTTTTTGTAATTATTAAATTTCCATAAAAATTTTATACCCATACAGTACTTTTTATAGTAAAATAAATCTGTTGTAAATTTCGTGACTTGAGATTTACCAAGAAACTACTAAAGGAGAAAGAAATGAAAGCAAATGTAAATTCAAATGCCAGGGTAGAAAATATCTACCAGCTTAACGGCCGTGTGCCCATTTCCAAGGCGATTCCCTTTGGTTTGCAGCATGTACTTGCAATGTTCGTGGCGAATATAGCACCGATTCTGATTGTGACAAATGCAGCAGGCCTTACGCCTGAACAAAAAGCGATGTTAATTCAAAATGCAATGTTTATTGCAGGAATCGGTACGTTAATTCAATTATATCCGGTATGGAAGGTTGGGGCAAGACTGCCAATTGTAATGGGGGTAAGTTTTACCTTTGTAACAATTCTGTGTTACGTTGCAGCCACGTTTGGCTATCCCGCCGCTATTGGCGCGATTCTGATCGGAGGTATTATTGAGGGTACTTTGGGGCTTTGTGCAAAATACTGGAGAAAGATCGTAGCACCCATCGTAGCGGCTTGTGTTGTTACCGCAATTGGTTTTTCTTTGCTGAATGTAGGGGCTTCTTCTTTTGGAGGAGGCGCCGGCAGTGAAAACTTTGGATCAGCACAGAATCTGATTCTGGGAACTGTAACATTGGTAAGCTGTCTGGTATTTAACATATTTGCGAAATCCTTCTGGAAACAATTATCCGTGCTCTTTGGACTTGTAGTGGGGTATGTCTTAGCAATGGTAATGGGCATGGTGAATTTCTCGGAAGTGGCTTCCGCCGGTATTGTTGCATTGCCAAAGGTATTGCCGTTTATTCCTGAATTCAATGTAAGCGCGATTATTGCCGTGACGGTTATCTTTCTGGTTTCCGCCACAGAAACGATTGGAGATACTTCTGCCATGGCTGTTACAGGCCTAAAAAGAGATGTGACGGACAAGGAAATATCCGGATCGCTAGCCTGCGACGGATATCTGAGCTCGGTATCTTCTCTGTTTGGCTGTCTTCCTATTACATCATTCAGTCAAAATGTGGGACTGATCGCCATGACGAAAGTGGTAAACCGCTTTACCATTATGACAGGTGCCTGTGTCATGATACTTGCAGGCCTGTTTCCGGTTATCGGAAAACTGCTTGCCACACTGCCGGATGCGGTTTTGGGAGGCTGTACAATCATGATGTTCGGTTCGATTGTTGTAAGTGGTGTCCAGATGATTACAAGGTGTGGATTTAATCAGAGGAATACCGTGATTACGGCACTATCTCTGGGAATTGGAATTGGGTTCACACAGGTACCAGCCATTTTCACAATTTTCCCGAAAATGGTACAGGAAGTTTTGGCTAATAATTGTGTTGCGATTGTATTTATCGTTGCAATAGTAATGAATCTGGTGCTTCCGGCTAATATGGAGGTATCCGGAGAAGGGGACAGCGAAGAGAGTTGTTCTTCTTAAGATTTGTGATTTAGATGAAAAGCAATGCGGTATTCGAATTGGGATGCTGTATTGCTTTTTTGTATTATTACAATTTCCAGACAATTTTTATACCAATGGGAGGTTTTATGTAGTAAAATAAATTTGTTGAATATGATCATAAAATGAAGAAACCATAGCTTTTTGTTATGCATAATTATATGTGAAATAAGACTGTAATGAGCAAGAATGATGTACACATTAATATTGGGATAGAAAGGAGAGTATGGAAATATCCTCTGGAATGGGATAGAAATTGTTTGTTATAGAACTATCCGGATTCAGGAGGGGTCATACAAATATGCCATGATACATAAAATTGAATCTTTTATCCGAACCAATTCGAAGAAGATTAAGAGTCAGATTCTGTTTTCCATGATTCTACTAACCATTTTTATTACAACTGCATTATCTGTAGTGATCTATAGCATTTCAAAGAATAGAATTGAGGACAATTATAAAAAGACATACGAAAATAATCTAAAAGCTTTTTCTGATGTAATCGATTTGAAACTATATCATACCATTGATCTCATACGAATCACGGTGGGAGACAGCAACTTTTTAAATATATTGTCTGCAAAAAATCAGGAGTATTCAAATTCCACCGGGACATATTATGATACTTCTCTAAGCAAGAGGCTGGACAGTATTTTTATGAATGTAGAATCCCAGAATTTAATGATTGACGGCATTTTTATTTTTGATGAGAGTGGAAGATATTATAAGCGCATCAGGGGAGGGCAGAATTCTTCCGCGTATTTGAAGTACTATAACTGGGATGGAATGGCATCATACCAGTGGATGAAAGAAGCGGAGGAGAAGAAGGGCAGAGAGATTTTTTATGGATATGACATTCTGGATCCGGAAGGGAACCAAAATGTTATTTCAGTGATAAAGGACATTGTAAATCCTGCAACCCTTCAGTCACAGGGGCAGATTGTAGTACATCTGAACAAGTCTTTTCTGCGCAGCTCTCTTTTGAAGAATGATGGTAATTTCAAAACGGACACGCTGATGGTGATAGATGAAAGAGCACCGGATGTGGTAGTTTATCAAACCGGCGATGTGCAATATTCAGAGGATATCAAAAACAGATACTTTCATGCACAGGGAAAGGATGATCCACAATATTTGTTTACTAGCCGGACAGATACTGTTACCGGCTGGAAGATTGTAAATGGTATTGCAAAAAGTGATTTGAGCCGGGATAGTTCGTATATCGGGATGGTGAGCCTGATAGCTGCAGCAGCCTTGGTGGTAATCTGTACGTTTATTTCTGATTTTATTTCCAAGAAGATTAACAAACCGCTTAGAAAGCTGGAAATCGTCATTAATCAGGTAAAAGAAGGAAAACGTCACATCGTTGAAAAATTTGATAACAGTGAAATAGGTAAAATTGGAGGGCTGTTAAAGGAGACAGTAAACAATAATCTGGAGTTAAAGGAGCAGCTCTTGTCCCTTCAGGTAAAAGAAAGAGAAGCGGAGCTGCAGCTGCTGCAAGCGCAGATTAAT
>NZ_JNGB01000182.1:0-10126 GCF_001029355.1 Robinsoniella sp. RHS | reverse complement strand
ACCAATCATACCAGGTTCCGCTAAAGGATTACGGGTCACACTTTGCAGAACACAGCCTGCTGTAGAAAGTGCGATTCCGACAAATAGGGCTATAAAGATTCTTGGGAGACGGAGCTGGAATATAGTGGTGTTTTGCAATTTACTGCCCTGTCCGAAAAGAGTGTTAAATACATCTTTTACCGAAATAGAATAAGTTCCCCATATGAGAGAAATAAGCATGGCAGCAAGCAGGAAAATAGCAGTAACGAACAATACAATATGAAATCTTCTCTTCATCACCGGCTCTCCTTTCTAATCATCAGGAGAAATACAGGAACTCCAATCAGAGCAGTAAAAAGTCCAATAGGGGTTTCGTATGGCGGTTGAACCATTCTGGCTGCAATATCCGCCCAAATCAGGAGGGCACTTCCAAATAAAAAAGATAGCGGTATCAATTTACGGTAATCATTCCCGGACATTTTGCGTACAACATGAGGAACAATTAGACCTACGAAAGCAATATTTCCGGCAATTGCCACACTTACGGCACACATGGGAATCAGCAGAATCATTGTAAGAATCCGGATTTTAACAGGATTTACGCCAAGCCCTGTACAGACATCATCTCCCAGGCTTACAATATTTATCTTGCTGCTTATAATTAGGGCAGAGATAAGGCAGGGAATGCTGACAATCAGTAAAATGTTCATTTGATCCCAGGAAGCCGTACGAAATCCGCCGGATACCCAGAAGGCCAGTTCCTGTGAACGGTTGCCCAACAAAGCGATGACAGATGCCAGAGACAGGAAAAAGGTTCCAAGTGCTGTTCCGGCAAGAATAAGGCGGGAAATATTCATATTAGAAGCGCTTTTTAAACTGAAAAGCAAAACTAAAATACCGCTGATGAAAGCCCCGAGCATTGCTGCCGCAAAATTACCCAGTATACCATAAAGGGAAGTATTGACACTTACGATAGCGACGGCAAGGGCAGCTCCCTGGGTGATTCCCATAATGGATGGCTCTGCAATAGGATTGCGGGTTACTCCCTGCATCATGGCACCGCCCATTCCAAGAAGACCGCCGATGATAGCACTTGCAAGTGCCCTGGGAAGACGAATATTTCTTACAAGCTGCATATCCAGAGGAAGCTCCTCAGGCTTTCCGGCTGCAAATAAACTATTCAGAACAGTTTCCGCTGGGATATTTTTTGCACCTGCGCAAGCGGCGGCCATTAATCCGGCCGCCACCAAGAGGATACTGAAGAACCATGCACCTGTTAACTTACGATTCATTTTAATTTCTCCATCAGGGATGATGCTTCATCCAAAAACAAAGATCTGCCGATGCAGCTGTAACCCTGGTTAAAATAAGGGCTGGAAGGAAGCTCCAGAACATTCCCGTTCTTCACCGGATCCATATTCTTCCAAACTGGATTTTCCCGAAGGGATGCGAGATCTTCATCCGTACCTATAGCCAGAATGCGGTCTGCATCGATCTGGGCAAGTCCTTCGTAGCTGACAACCGGGAGGCTGATATTTTCCTGAACCGGCATTCCTTCAGGCCGTTTTAAGCCCATGTCATCGTATAAGATGCTGCCAATACCGGCCTTATCAAAGATAAAAATTTGTCCCCCGCTTGCCAAAAGAGCGAGGTAAGTAGTGTCTTCGCCATAGGAGCTGCGGATTTCTTCACCAATTTTTAATGCTTTTTCTTCATAAGAAGAGAGCCACTGATCCGCTTTTGCGGTTTTATTCATAATTCCGGCAACGCTTTTGACATCTTCTTTCCAGTCTGTCTGGGCAAGTTCTAACATAACAACCGGAGCGATTTCAGAAAGCTGCTGGTACATTTTCTCCTGAACAGTAGAGATAATGATCAGATCCGGTTCTAATGAAATAATTCCTTCTACGTCCATGGTATCCTGCATGCTGTAGCCCAGAATAGAAGCTCCTTCCAGAACATCTTCCAGATAGGAAGGGAATTTCGTATAGTCATAAGCATCAGAATTCGCAGTTCCTGCAACCTTATATCCAAGCACAGATAAGATATCACTGTTTCCACTTATATCTACAATTTTCTGTGGGTTTGCCGGTATTGAAATTTCCCCTCTGGCATCTGTAACGGTAATATTATCTCCGGTTTCAGCAGAAGTATTAGCAGTTTTGTCTGTATCCCCATTCGTATCCTTATTAGTATCCTTATTAGTATCCTTATTAGTATCCGTATTTGATTCTGTGCCGGTTTCGGCACTGGAATTCGTGGCTGGAGTCTGGGAACTGTCCTTTGCAGTATCCGGTGAGCTTTGACACCCGGATAATAACAGCATCGCCGCACAGGACAGTACTGCAAAATTTTTAAATAGATGTTTCTTTGACATAATAAATCCTCACTTTCAAAAATGGATAAAAATGTTAGCATGAGCTAACCACCTTTGCCACGTATTATATACAACATTCTCAAAAAATGCAAGGATTGGTTTCTTATTGATAATTTTATCAATAAAAAACCAATCCCAAAGGCATCGCTAGCTGATCTTAGATGTCTTTTCCAGTGTAATGAAACCAATCAAAGTCTGCATAATTTGTGGAAACGGATTTATTGCTGCTGGCGTACATGCCAATGTAAACACCCGTAAATCCTTCATTTACGGTAGAACTCAGAAGAGCTGCATCAATATCCTCCGCAAATAGTTTTAATTCGTGTTCATTTGGTCCATAGAAGAAGGCATATGTTTCACAACGCCCCTGTACACTGAGGCATAAGCGCCCGGTATTTTCAAGCGGAAGTTCTTTGATTAAAGTGCGTACCCCATTTTCTGTTCGGTGCAGTTGCAGGACAGCGCGGTTATTACGGAATGTCTTAACAAAAACCAGATTGTAACGGTTATCCTGGATTAATACAATGCCTGCCTCTTCCAAATCATTTTCAGGAGTAAACTCCATTGCAGCAGAAGCCATAAATACTTTATGCTGCTGACGTCTGCCAATAAATGACGGGTTGCAGATTTCCTGAATCACTTCTGGTTCCAGCGAAAGGCGCAGACATCCCCTGCGTTTGGTCAGAGAATAAAAATCTCTCTGAGGCGGATGAATCATGTTCCAGATCATAGAAAGGCTGTCGGAGTCAAAATTGTCATTCGAATCGGTAAAAGGACAATAAAAGCTTGGAAGATCAGGCAAACGCTCTTCTTTATGAACCAGTCCGTTTTCAGTGTCAGGCATTGGCCATCCGTCTTCAGACCATACAATTGGAATCATAAAGGTTTCTCTTCCAAGATTATAATGGAAGCCCCTATAAGGCCGGACGCCCAGCAAAACCATCCACCATTCCCCATTTTGTGTTGTTACGATATCTGCATGCCCAACCACAGAAATCTCATTTAACAGTGATAAATGACAATGGGTAACTATGGGATTACGTGGGCATATCTCATAATCCCCATCAATCGTCCGGCTTCTTGCCATCATAACACTATGATTGCAGTAAGTTGTGTAGGTGGGATTTGTGGGGCAAATGCTCGCATTATAGAAAAAAGTTTTAACTGTGGTAAAATTTCTGCAATTAAAGGTGAATGGTATGGAATTGCGGGAGGTATAGCCGGCGATTCAGGTATAATACAAAATTGCTATAATTTAGGTGAAGTCAATTCTACATCAGTTATACCGTATTGTGGAGGCATTGCGGGAAATGGAGGAGAAATAGAGAATTGTGTTAATATAGGAAAAGCAACAGCTGGTATTATGGCAAGTAATGATGGATATATATTAAATTGCTATTGGTTAACTACTGCATCTAGTTACTGCACTATTAATATTAATGATGGCGATTGTAAGTGTTTTGAACTTACCGGTAGTCAGATGGCAGAACAATCTTCATTTCCAACTTTGGATTTTGCATCAGTCTGGAAAATGTCAAGTGATTACCCAATATTAAGATAATAAGTGCATAAAGTTTGGATTAAAACTAACTACCCTGTATGTCGCGACAGGGTAGTTTTTATAATTGCATGTCTTGTGGGCAAGGAGTTCCCCAGCATGAAAGTTCCACATCTCAAAATATATTGAAAATCAAGTTTAGCGGAAAAACAGGAAAGACGAAGCCGCACTTCCTATTGAATTAAAAAAACTTTTGGCTCCTGAGATGAATTTTTTACCTATATTTTTTTAATCCACTAGGGTTATGGTAACACAGGGTTGCCACCAACATAGACATACTGGTATGTCTATGCTGGATCTGCATTTAGAAAACACATGCCTATCTACTCCACTAATCCATATGATAAAATATGGAAATTAATGTTTAACCCCAATTCTCGTATTCTTATTATTTGTTCAACCGTTAATGTAAATCCAAATTGCCCCATTTCTGAATTTAAATAACAATTTAACTCTACTTTTTTTGTTTTTAGAAGATCATTAATATAATTCTTATATGAATCTATATTTAAAAGAAAACAATTAATTTTATTTGTAAAATCTTCATCTATAAAATTTATCTTATAAATCCACTGTTCTTCAGATACTTCCATATTAAGAGCCACTCTTTGTCCTTTTTTTACAGTTTTAATTGGTTCTAAACTGATGTTTTTACTAATTTCATCAAAGTCTAAACACTTTCCTGAAATTGTAAGCGCTATATATCCTTGCATCATTTTCCTCCAAATCCTTTAAATTCCTTCGCTAGTTCTATCAGTTCCTGATAAGAAAAATTTTCATTCGCTTTTCTACCCAGATCTGATTTCACTTCATGTATAAAATTTCCAAAATCTGTTCTATTTACGCCTATCTGATTTGCCACATCTGATATCTGTTTTAAATCTTTCTTAGCAAAGTATTGCAAATCCATTTTCAATAATCCAGATTTAATATTTGAAACACTACTTTCTCCACCATTTTTCGTATCGTTTAAGGTTTCAACCAGTTTTGCTCCAGCAGTTATAGAACCTGGCTCTCTTGTTCCTCTATATAATGGACTGTTTGGGTTCATCATCTGTCCTGTTAGGTAACTAGACCCATAGCTTGCTGCCCCAAAAGGCATACCAATAAATCCACCTGCTAGTGCTCCTGATTGGAAACCTGAAGCTGCTCCATCTAATGCGGCTGAAAATGACCCATCCCAGCTACCTGTGTTCTCACGATTGGCAACAACGGCCGAATATGCACCTGATCCGGCTCCGATTGCTCCGGCTGCCGATGAACCTATCAGCGCGCCCTGTGCTATTCCGCCGGCTAAGCCAGCCGCAGCTCCTCCGGTTGCTAACGTAGCTATTCCAGCTATGGCAATTACAGAGACACCAACTGCTATTTTCCCACCAGGGGTTGACGCAAATTCTTTAATTTTTTTTCCAGCAGACGAAGCCGCACTTCCAATTGAATTAAAAAAACTTTTGGCACCTGAGACGAATTTTTTACCTGTATTTTTCACATCATCCCAGAATTCACTGAAAGACAATCCACTGGGGTCATGGTACAGCACAGGGTTGCCACCAGCATAGGCATACCAGTTTGTACCTTGTTTTGCTGGATCTACATTTAGAAAACGCCCCAGTTTGACATCATAATACCTCGCCCGTAAATAAATGTACCCTGTTTCTTTATCGCGGTATTCTCCTGCATAACGGTATGGGTTTTGATCAACATGGCTACTACCGTTTTGTCTGGCTTCCTGTTTTTCTGCTGTTTTATTCTCTCTATTCTCTTCGCCTTTGGGATTTCCATATGCGTCATAATCATAGCGTTGTGACACCTGATCATTCTTTACCAACTGAACAACATCCCCATGGGCATTATATAAATAAATTCCATAATCTGATTCGATCAGGCGGTGGCCATGTATATAATTTACATTCTTTCCTTCCTTAAAGTCAACCTGTATTTCACCGTTTGACCAGATATGGCTGGTAGTAACACCATTCACAGTCTTGGATGCGCGGTTATTATCCGGATAATAGGTATATTCTGCTGTATTGCTTCCGTCTGTCCAGGAAATCAGGCGGTTCAACGCATCATATATCTGGATTTCCTCTTTTTTATCTTCTGATTTTGTCAGCAAGTTGCCGTTCCGATCATAAGTATATGCTGTTTCACCATCCGGGGTAGATTTTGTTAACAGCCGATCCAGCTGATCGTATGTATATGTCTCCCATTTAAGCCCAGTTCCAGTTATCTTTTCCATCCTAATTCGGTTTCCATTTTCATCATATTCATAACTGGTTGTTTCCACTTCTCCAGTATTGGTATGTGTTTCTTCGATTAAACGGTTTAAACCGTCATATTGATAGGATGTAGATCCACCGGCATCTGTTTTGCTGAGCTGATTGCCATCGACTGCATAGGTATACTGGTATTCGGAAATAATTTTTCCAGAAGCATCTTTGTTTACAACGGATATCGGCATGTTACCATCATTGTAAGCAGTTGATTCGGTGATTCCATTTTCATATTTTGTAGTCAACAGACGGGACTTTTTATCATAAGTATAGGATGCTTTGCGTTTTCCGTTTTCGCTTACACTTGTAAGCCTCCCTAAAATATCGTAGGTATTTTTTGTATTCCGCAGTTCTCCTGTGCTGTCCGAAATCCGGACAGATAATACAGCTCCGCTATGATCATACTGATATTCTTTTTCTGTGGAGGCGCATTCTTCATGTACCATCTGTCCCAGACCATTATATGTAAAGTTTACCTGATCACTATTCTCCGTTGTAGAGATCAGTCTTCCCATACTGTCATAGGCAAATGTTTTCCGTATGGCTGTTTTCCCAGAAAATGATTTTGATTCTTCGGTTTTACGGCCTAAAATATCATAGGCTGCCTGATAGGTACCCCCTCCCTGTTCCTTTGTCTGTAACAGGTTTCCGGCACTATCATAGGTGTTAGTCTCCATCTGACCGGCACTGTCAGTCATTTTTGAAACTTTACCCTGGTAATTATATTCATATTTTGTTACCGTATATACATCATCACCGTTTGTTTTTATCTGGTCAAGGCCAGTGATGGTTAATGGCTCTGACAATCCTTTGTATTCTCTTAACAGGTGTCCTTTGAAGTTATAATATCCCTGTACATAACCTACCGGATTATCCCCATCATATTGTATGGTCTTCAGAAGATTATTCCATGCATCATACTCATATGCCGTTTTCCTAGATGTAACTGAGGAACTTCCTACTGCCTGGTTTGATACCATTTCTGTAAGCATGTTGCCAGCTTTGTCATAGGTATATACCGTCTGCGAATAGGAATCTCCGTCAAAAGGAGATATCAGGCTTGTTAGGTTTCCCAATGCATTATAGGTATAAGTAGCTGTTTTTCCATCGGGATCTGTTTCGGATAAAACCTTTCCATCACCTGTATAGGTTTTACTGATGGTATTACCATCAGCATCAACAGCCCTTATAATTCTGCCGGCAAAGTCTGTTATCTCAGTAGTCACTGCTGTACGTTCTTGATCCAAATAGGAAGTTTTGGTTGTCTGCAGATTTTTTCCTGATTGACTGTAACTTTGTTCTTCTAAAAGAATTTTTTCGGATGTGGTACTATCATAAAACATAGAACTTGTTTTCCTATCCAGGGCATCATATGTATATTCTTTATAGGAACCATCTGAGTCTGTTTCTTTTAAAACATTACCATATAAATCATACACATAAACAGTGGTGTTTCCCTGAGCATCCGTTTTAACAGTTTTCTGTCCTGCCTCATTATAGGTAAAGTTGGTTCCGGGACCTGTATAAATATCGCTTTCCAAATCATCTAAAGAAGAATCATAAGACAACGTTCCTGCCTCGATTACCTTATTTCCCATATTATCATAAGAATAACGTTCCTGAGTCTTCTGTTTCCCGTCTTCACTTATCGTTGTTTTCCGGGTTATTTCATTATGTTTATTATAGTCATACTTTGTAACAATGCCGTCTGGAGCAGTTTCCATTGTAGGAAGCCATTTCTCATTATACTGATATGTAGTTTTATAAGGTTTCCCATCCATATAGGTAGTCATGGCAATTGTCTGTCCTTTTTGGTTCCTTATATATTCTATATAATTTTTATTATCCCCAAGTGGATTTGTTTCAGTTAGAAGGAGTCCTTTGATTTCATGATCCATGTCATATGTATAAGTAGTAATGGCAAAATTTTCTTTATTAGCACCATCATTATAAATACTGCTTCCATCCAGCGGAGTTGCTTTTTCCAATAGGTATAAGCCAGAATCATCATAAACATAATAAGTAGCTGTACCATTTTTATCAATACTTTTACTTATATTGCCATGATAATCATATTGTGTGATTTCAGTTGATCTATCTGGATAAGTAACCTTTGTTACACGACCTTTATCATCTCTTTCATAAAAGGTATCATTTCCATATACATCAGTTTCCGATTCTACTTCGCTGTAATTATATATCCCATTTGTCTGAGTATACTGAGTATGGACAGTTTCACCTAGTGCATTAGTAGAGTCAGTTAATTTATAATTAAAATCAAACTTCTTTGTTACAGATCGTCCGTTAGAATCCGTAATAGTAGTTTTACGTAAGATATCATCATATAGGTACGTATCTATATTACCAATCATGTTTTTTACTGTAGCTACTTTTTTATCGTGTATTCCGCCATTGATATAGGTGATTTCCTCAAAAATACTGCCATCGTTATTTATAATTTTAGTTAGTAACCCATTGGAATTGTACTCATATCCAGTAGCCTTACCATTCGCATCCGTAGATTTTGAAAGTTTTCCTTCAGTAAATTCAAAACTGGCTAATTCTCCGGTTTCTTCATTTTTAATACTTTTCAGTAATTTTCCATCGTAATGAAACGAAACATTTGTGCCAGAAGAATCTTGCATCAAAACTATATTCCCGTTATCATCTACTGAGTAGGTTATTCGATTGCCAATATTATCTTCCATATATTGTATATGTCCGTTTTTATCGAAAGCAAATTTCGCCTGGTCTGGTGTTCTTAACTGAAAATCCCCATATATCTCAATTAGTCTTGCTCTGGAATCCAGTGCATCATATTGTTCATTGCTGTTTTTCTGAAATGTATACCGGGAACCATCCGGCAAAAATATAGTCTTCTGCTCTGAATCCAGAACCTTTTCTGATGTCATCTTTATATTTGGGCTAAACCAAAAACCTTTTCCAAGAGCCCCATCCTCCTCACTCATGGAGTTATAAGAATGCGTGATCTCAAATGGTCCAAGGGCGCTTTGCACTGTTATGTCAGAGAAAGCCTGTGCATAATTTCCAGTAGCTGCATTTGTTCCAGGTTTACCAAAATACTTGGCTGCTATACGTTCCGTCATCTGATCTGTTTCTACTGCCAGATAGAGATTTCCCCATATGGGTTGTTTGGTAAAGGTATAGTTCCTGCTGGGATCAATCCCAAAGTTTCCAAAAAAAACCTTCGCTTTTACAGGAAAGTTTACATTATGGTGGTAAGCCCCCCTTATCTGAATAAAAGCATTCGCCAATGAACTAAATGTGCTTTCTGTACTTTGGATAAAATCTCCTTTTATATCCAACAATCCGTGATCGATACGCTGATCCTCTAGGGCATTATTATATAAAGAGCCCTTTACTGCGGTGACTGCGTTATCTTCATACATCCAGAGATATCCATTTCCTTCAATAAATAAATCCCCATCAATTTTCAATACCCCGCTGATAGATGACGGACCTGATAAACTTAAGTTTCCGCTGCATTTAAATGCTCCGCCCAAATGAAGCTTACCAGCTATACTGGCATCTCCTTGTAGATCTAATACGTGACCGATGCCAATTTCATATATTTTAGCATCATTTTCTATCTTAACATCACTAGCAAATTCAACCATACCACCTGTACAATTTAGCGCCAGGCTTGGACACGATTCATTTTGAATAATATTTAACAAATTTGCTTGATTGGATTCCATTGTAATTTGTTGCGTTTCATTACCAGCAAAAATTACTGTTCCAAAATGAGCGACATCGTTAAATCCGTAAATTCCATATAACACAGTAGGACCCAATTGATAAAAATCACCATATAATTCTAAAATAGCTCCTGGCTTTAAACTATTATATTTAGAAGCACTCTGTGTGTAAAAGTCACCCTTAACAATAATGCGTGCCCCCTTCAGCACCAAGCACACA
>NZ_JNGB01000181.1:0-3117 GCF_001029355.1 Robinsoniella sp. RHS | reverse complement strand
GGATTCCGGATATCCGTTGATGATTTTGGCGCCGAAAGTTCCAACCTGGCACTTTTGGCAACGGCGAAATTTGATATACTCAAAATTGACCGGGGTTTTGTAAAAGATATTATATCCAACGAAAACACACAGACGATAGTAGAAGCTATCGTAAGCGTTTGTAAAAAACTGAATATCCAATTAGTCGCAGAAGGGGTTGAAAACGAATCCCAGCTGGAAGTACTTGAAAATTGCGGTGTGAAAACGGTGCAGGGCTTTTTGTTCAGCAAGCCAATGCCGATGACGGAATATGAATGGAAAAATTCCTATAAATAATCTTTTATCACCGTTAATTTATAACAGGAAACTAATTGAAAGACTGTTTCATAAAGAGACCGGGGATACTGAAAAAGCAGATGAAAGTCAAGTAATTTACTTTCATCTGCTTTTTTATGAACTTTTCTATATATCTGATCTAATTATTAATTTCTTAATTCTGTATTTCTCTTCTTTTCCTAAAATCAATCATAGATATACTATTTACTCTTTTAACAGATCTCAGCTCCGGAAGGCATTTTCTTTTCCGGGATCATCAGAGCCAGTTCACCGTTTTCATCCTCTGCACACAGAATCATTCCTTCAGACATAACACCCGCGAGTTTTGCCGGCTTTAAGTTTACAAGCACCATAACTTTTTTGCCAACCATTTCTTCTGCGCTGTAATTGGCTTTGATTCCGGAAACAATCTGTTTTACCTGGCTTCCGAT
The DNA here is from genome assembly GCF_001029355.1 of Robinsoniella sp. RHS. NCBI lineage: Bacteria > Bacillati > Bacillota > Clostridia > Lachnospirales > Lachnospiraceae > Robinsoniella > Robinsoniella sp. RHS. The sequence continues at coordinate 2,371 of NZ_JNGB01000181.1, read as the reverse complement.
ACGAACCTGTGAGCAAAGCAGCTTTCTGGATTTCTTAACCTCTTCACAAGCGATAATTTCACCGACCTGGAACTGCATTTTCATAAAATCATCATAAGAGATTTCTTCTTTTGCTTCTATATCAATCACCGGCTCTGCGGGCACCTCTGCTTCTTTCTCTGAAGCATGAAGCTCTTCTACCTTTGCCAATACTTCTTTCATGTCCAGACGTGCAAATAAGATTTCCGGCTTCTCTGTTACTTTGCTGCCGGATTTATAGATGCCGTACTGCTCCATTTCAGCCAGACTTCTTTTCTCAGCATTTAACTGTGTCAGAATTTTCCCGGAGGTTTCAGGCATAAAGGAATCCAATAAGGAAGCGCCGATGCTGATACTTTCTACCAGATTGTAAAGTACGGTTGCCAGACGGTCCTGTTTTGTCTCATCCTTTGCAAGCGCCCATGGCATCGTTTCATCTATATATTTATTGCAGCGTTTAAACAGAGTAAATATTTCTGAAATAGCGTCAGCAACACGAAGTTCTTCCATTTTTTCTGCTGCTTTTTTCGGAACTTCCAGTGCAATAGCTTTTAATTCTTCGTCTACCGGCTCTGCTGCCCCTTTATCTGCCACAACACCGTCAAAATATTTATTTGACATGGAAATGGTTCTGTTTACCAGATTTCCAAGGGTATTTGCCAGATCAGAGTTCATTCTTTCCACCATAAGCTCCCAGGAAATAACGCCATCGTTTTCAAATGGCATTTCGTGTAATACAAAATATCGTACTGCATCCACGCCAAAGAAATCAACCAGTTCATCTGCATACAGAACATTTCCTTTGGACTTACTCATTTTTCCATCTCCCTGCAGCAGCCACGGATGTCCGAATATCTGCTTAGGAAGGGGAAGATCCAGTGCCATAAGGAATATGGGCCAGTAAATTGTATGGAAACGGATAATGTCTTTCCCAATTAAATGCAGGTCTGCCGGCCAGTCCTTTTTAAACTGATCCGTACTTTCTCCATCACAGTTATAACCAATACCGGTGATATAGTTTGTCAGGGCATCCAGCCAAACATAAACAACATGTTTTGGATCAAAATCAACCGGGATTCCCCATTTAAAAGAAGTTCTGGATACACAGAGATCCTGAAGTCCCGGAAGCAGGAAATTGTTCATCATTTCATTCTTTCTGGATACCGGCTGTATGAATTCCGGATGGGTATTGATGTGTTCAATCAAACGATCTGCATATTTACTCATTTTGAAGAAATATGCCTCTTCCTTTGCAGGCTGCACTTCTCTTCCGCAATCGGGACATTTTCCATCTGCCAACTGGGATTCCGTAAAAAATGACTCACAGGGAGTACAGTACATTCCTTCATAATGTCCTTTATAAATGTCACCTTTATCGTACAGTTTCTTAAATATTTTCTGTACTTGTTTTTCATGGTCTTCATCTGTAGTACGGATAAACTTGTCATATGAAGTATTCATCATATCCCAGATCTGCCTGATTTCTCCGGCAGTCTGATCTACAAATTCTTTGCAGGTGATACCTGCTTCTTCCGCTTTTAACTCAATTTTCTGTCCATGCTCATCTGTTCCCGTCTGAAAGAACACATCATATCCCTGTGCTCTTTTAAACCTTGCAATACTGTCTGCCAGTACTACCTCGTAGGTGTTGCCAATATGCGGTTTACCAGAAGTATAGGCAATCGCCGTAGTCATATAATATTTTTCTTTTCCCATGATAAATCCCTTTCTTATTCTTTCCGAATGCCTGAAGTATGTCCGAAATTACTGTCTTGCCCGAAATGCAATATCTGCATTGGCCGGCAAAATGCGCAAAAAACCCGCCTTCCCATTTGAGAAGACGGGTGTTATCATCCCGTGTTACCACTTCACTTCATTCATTTCTCGCGAAACAAATCTCTGCAAGTGCACATCCCTGGAGCTGATATTAAAATACCATTTTCCAATCGTACACTACACCGCTGTAACAGGCGGTTCCCGTTGCAGCCTTGCACAAAACCGGCAGATTGGGCCATGTCCACAGCCACTTGCCTTTTCCATGTTCGGTGCACCACTCAGAAGCCATCTTCCATCTATACTCACACTTCCCTCTCAGCATCCGGGAATTCTCTGTAATGCCTGCATCCGATGTACTCTCTTCGTCATTGCGTTTGTCTATATGTAGTTAGGCTATCACAATGAATGTTGGATGTCAAGTATGAAAGGAAAATATTCTGGGCAGGTATATGAAGTATTTTTCCCCTTCTAATATACTTCCAGCTTCAAAGTAACTCTATACGGGTCTGCATTTGCTTCAAATACCGGTTTGGGCCAGTTCTGGGTTTTCCAGGCATCGTAGATTCTGCCCATGCCG
>NZ_JNGB01000180.1:0-12180 GCF_001029355.1 Robinsoniella sp. RHS | reverse complement strand
AAGATTATTGTCATGTTTATTGGCTACAGCAGTGACTGTAACATCAATCACACCGATAACCGCAGCAGCTTCCCAGGGGAATTTGCAGATTGGCAGCTTAAAGGTAAATTATTTAAGTGAACCATTAGGTATTGATGATTCGCAGCCTGTATTTAGCTGGATCTTAGCATCTGATGGGTATGATAAAGGACAATCCGCATATCGTATTGTTGTATCCTCAACCAGAGAAGGTGCAGAGAAGCACGAAGGTGATGTGTGGGATTCAGGAAAAAATGAAAATCAAAACAACTATAATATTACCTATCAGGGGAATCCGCTTCTATCCCGTACACCTTATTACTGGGCTGTTCAGGTCTGGGATGAGGAAGGTAATGATAACGGGTGGAGCAAAGTATCCAGTTTTGAAACCGGAATCATGTCAACAGATGAGTGGAATGGTGAATGGATAGGTATTAAAAATACAGATATGAACTTCCTGGGTGCCAATTGGATCTGGAGAAGGGATGGAAGTGATTTTAACGGATCACCGGAAGGGGTTCAGTATTTCCGAAAAGGTTTTAGAACAGATAAGACAAAAACAATTAGTAATGTCAATATTGGAATCACGGCTGATGATGAATATGAACTTTTTGTAAATGGAAAAAAAGCAGGAGAGAACGGCGGTGAAGATTCCTGGAAAAATGGTAAATTATACGATATTACTAATTTGATTTCTGCAGAGGGAGAAAATGTAATAGCCGCATCCGCACATAATACCTCCAGAGGATATGCCGGATTACTGGCTAAGATAGAGGTTCTGTATAATGATGGGACAAAAGACACCTATGTTACAGATAATTCCTGGAAACTAAGTAAAACAAAAGAAGAAGGCTGGAGTGATCAGAATTATAACGATACCGGGTGGACAAATCCGGATCAGTCGGAACCTTATGGAAATAGCCCATGGAACAGTGGTGTTGCTCCTAACGCAGAAAATGCATTTGCTGCAACGGTTCTTCGTAAAGAGTTTAAAACGGAAAAAGGTGCTATAAAAGATGCAAAAGCATATGTTTCCGGACTTGGATTTTTTGAACTGAAAATAAATGGACAATTACCGGACGATACCTTATTGAATCCTGCAAATACCCAGTATAACCAGACTTCTCTTTACCGGGTATTTGATGTAACAGAATTAGTAAAAGAAGGAAAGAATGCAATTGGCGTAGAGCTTGGAAACAGTTTTTATAATGAGACCTGTTCGGTATGGAACTGGCAGGATGCCAGTTGGAGAGATGCCCCCAAGCTGCGAATGGAGCTGGAAATTGAATATGAAAACGGGGAAAAAGAATCTGTGGTAACGGATGATTCCTGGAAAGCAACGAAGGAAGGTCCAATCACTACCAATAGTATTTATTATGGTGAAACCTATGATGCCAGAAAAGAACTGAATGGTTTTGACCTGAATGATTATGATGATACAAACTGGGGTGCAGTGCAGTTAATGGATGCACCTGAAGGAAAGTTAAAAGCTCAGATCATGGAACCGGTCAGACGTACCAAAGAAATGCAGCCGTCTGAAATTACAAAGCTGGAAAATGGTTCTTATGTATTAACTATTCCGGAAATGCTGGCCGGATGGATTAAATTAGATATTAAAGGAGCTAATGCAGGAGATAAAGTTACCATTACCTATGGAGAAAAATTAAATGATGATGGTCAGGTACAAAAGCTTGGCGGTAAAGATGGTGTGAACTCAGGATGGTGGCCGCGTGCTTATAACCAGCAGGATAATTATATCTGTAAAGGTGGAAAAGATGTAGAAACGTTTGAGCCGAAGTTTAGTTATAAAGGTTATCAGTATGTACAGATTGACGGATATCCGTCGGAACTCACCGCAGATGATGTAATCTGTTACCGGGTAAGCAATGACATGGAAGATACCGGATCCTTTGAATCTTCTGATGAACTGTTTAACAAGATGCATCAAATGATGATTACAACCATGAAGAACAATATGCAGGGTAAACCAACCGATACTCCCGTATGGGAAAAGAACGGATGGCTTGGAGACGCTAACGTTGCACTTGAGACCATGACTTATAATTTTGGCTTTGTGAACATGTTAAAACAGTTCGTGGAAACAATGGAAGATTGTCAGAATGAGTTTAATAATGTACCCAACATGGTACCTACACAGGGCTGGGGAAATGATAACACAGTAGTATGGAACTCAATCTTCGTATTTGGTGTGGATCAGATGATTGATACCTACGGCAATGAAAGTTATCTGTATGAACAGTATGATGCAATGCGGAAACTGGCGCTAAAGGATATGGAAGAGAGCAGAAAAAATGGATGGACATGGTCAGACGGACAGTTAGCTGACTGGGTATCACCTATGGGACAGGGCGATGCTGACCAGGATTTACAGTATTCCGAAAGTCCCAGTGAGGGTTCCGGTATCTGCGGTACTGCATTTGCTTATCATTTATTAGATGTTATGTCTCAGCTCGCCGATCGAATGGGAAAAACAGATGATGCAGCAGAATACAGAGCAGCAATGGAAAAAATGTATACGGCATTTAATGAAAAATTCTACGATGCAGAAAACCAGATTTACAGAACATTAACCTGGTCACAGCAGGCAAACAGAAGCCGTTACCGCCAGACCTCCCAGTTAGTGCCTTTGGCATATGGGCTGGTTCCGGAAGAATATAAAGACGGTGTTTTAACAAATCTGGTAAATGATATTAAGGATAAAAACTATCACCTTGATACAGGATGTGTAGGATCCAAATTTATTCTTCCGGTACTTACAGATAATGGATATGCAGATGTTGCTTATAAAGTGGCTCAGCAGAAATCTTATCCAAGCTGGGGCTTCATGGCTGACAGAGGAACTTCTCTCTGGGAAATGTGGGAGACATCATCCCGTTCTCTTGGACACTATTTCCTTGGTACCTACGATGAATGGTTCTACAAAGGGATTGGCGGAATCAAGGATATGCAGGACGGATATAAGACAGTTACCATCGAGCCCTCATTAAACGAAACACTGACTTACGCAAAAGCAGGTGTCAATACAGTTCGCGGACAGCTGCAGAGTGACTGGACATTAAATGAAGGTCAGGGAGTATTTGATATTCAGGTTCCGGTTGGTACAACAGCAGAAATTATCCTCCCAACTAACAATAAGGACCAGATCACATGCAACGGGCAGCCTTTAAGTGAATCACTGGATGGAATTCATGCAGTAAGCAATGAAAACGGAAAAGTACATATCGAAGCAGGATCAGGAAATTACAAATTTGAAACAAATGTAAAATTAACAAGTGTTGAAAAAATAAAGCTGAAAAAAGCAATCTTAGATGCCGGCAGCTTAAAGCAGCTGGATTATGAAATGGATGCATGGACAGTATTTAAGGCAGTCTTGGAGGAAGCGTCAGAATTAGATGCAAATCCAGATGCAGCGCAAGAAGAAATAGACGCTATGGTCAAAAAGCTTACGGATGCTGCAGCTGAGTTAAAGCTTCATGTAAACCAAAGCAGGGTAGCTTTAAAAGAAGCAGTAAAAAATGCTGATGAAAAAGTAAATCCGGTGGCGGCACCTATTAAATATGCAGATGCTTATCAGGAAGCATATGATGCAGCAAAAGCAGGATGTACCAATGTTGAGTTAACAAATGAAGAGATGGACCAGCTGGTTCTAAAACTTTCAAATGCAGAAACAGAAATGAACAGCCATCTATTCCAGAACTTAGCATTAAATGGTAATGTAGCATTTTCCACTTCACATGAAGATGGTTACTGGGGATGGGGAAGCAAGCTTATAAATGACGGTGACAGAAAAAATATGAATAAGGATGGTGAGTACACCGGATATTCCAGTAATACAGGCGATGTTAAGAACGAGGACCATGAAGAATGGGTTAGCATAGACCTGGGAAAAGTTCAGGATATTAATGCAGTATCCATTTATCCTGCAGTTAAAAATCCTGCAGTCAAAAATTCCGGATATGGTTTTCCGAAAAACTTTGAAATTCAGGTATCTGAAAATGGAAGTGATTGGACAACGGTAGTTACAAAAGAGAATTATCCGGTACCAAGCTATGAACCGATCAGCTTTACCTTTGCTTCAGCAAATGCAAAATACGTAAAATTATTTGCTAAGAATTTAAATCCTAAGGCAAATGATCATAATTTTTATTATTTACAGCTTAGTGAATTTGAAGTATATCACAGTGAAAATACAATAGAAGAGATTGTATTAGCCGATTATGAAGCACCAAAGTCCGCTGTAGCTTATGGAGAACCGCTGGTGGATATGGCAGATATTAAGGCAACTATAAATGGAAAGACGGATATCTCTGGTAAGTGGTCAGTTGAAATGCAGGATGAAACAGCAGCTGATGTTCAGAAAAATCCGGAAACCGGAAAATATAACGTAAAATTAACCTTCCAGGCTCCAAATACTTATGCATTTTCAGACACGCTTGCCGGAACAGCAGCTGACGGAGCAAAAGTTTCTGTTGAAGATAATGGTAAGAAGTTAGTTTATACGTATGTAACGGAAGTCGTAAAAGCGGCAGCTCCGGCTGTAGAAGACAAGGAAGAATACTTTGTGTATGCAGCAGGCGGAGAAGGACAGGTTTCTATTGCAGACCTTATGGAAAAATATCAGCCATTTGTTAAGTTTGCTGTAGGAAATGTTACGGATGAATTTGGAATCCTTGATTCGAAAATTTCGGTTGACGAAAAGGGTAATCTCAGTTTTACGGTAAACACAAATGGTGAGGCAGGGCAGACTGCAGTAATACCGGTTACCGTAACGATGAAGAATTACGAAGATACAACAGTTAATGTATGCGTCAGTCTGACTGAAAAAATACCGCTTGAAATTACAAGTAATGCCCGGAATGTGATCTATACCGGCAGTCCTTATGCAGGACTTGATAATCCAAGTGCAGTTATTAAAGAAACGTTAGAAGCATATACCGGAGAATTCATTATTACCTACAATACAGAAGACGGAAGTGCTCCCGTAAAAGAAGGAAATTATACGGTAACTGTTACACCGGAGGATCCCGCATACGCAGGTCAGTGGACAGGAAGCTTTACCATTTCACCGGCACTGGAATCTGTAGAAGCACAGATTGAAAATCCGGAACTGTTCTGGGATGAAGATACACAGATTACAGGTGTTGCAGCAATTGGATCTGATGGAAATAAAATGAATCTGGCAGGTGCCGGCATAGTGTATCGATCAGAGGATTCCAATATTGCGATTGTTGATGAGAATGGAAAAGTTTCTGCAAGAAATGCAGGAAGTACTAAAATTATCGTAACAATTACTATAGGTGAAATGGAAAAATCAGGAGAATTCGCAGTAACTGTATCCGAAATACCGGCAATTAGCCCGGTACTTGCATCTAAAACAACCACCAGTGTTACGCTGGAAACCGTAGAAGGTTATGAATATGCAGTTCAAAAAGAAAATGAAGAGGCTGCATTCAGCCATGTGGCTGAGTTTAAGGAATTAGAACCGGGAACCTCTTATAAGTTTTATCAGAGAATTGCAGCTACGGATACACATTATGCAGGAAGTGTAAGTGAAGTTTTGGAAGTATCTACGGATAAAGAAAAGATCCAGGGTACAATTACAATAAAAGGAAATACAAAAGAGGGTGAAAAATTAACCTTAGATACTACCGGTATCAAGAATAAAAAACCAGGTGATTTAAGTATTACATGGAAAAGGGGAAACCAGGAGGTAAAGGGTGAAAACGGAAACACATATGCTCTTACAAAAGCAGATGTAGGATATAAGATTTCTGCTGTGGTAACAGCAAAAAATCTGGAGGGATCACTGACAACAGAGACGGCTTTATCTGTTCTCCCGGCAGTAACACCACCGCCTGCAAAGGTTGATGTAGACAAAGTAACCCTGAACAAGTCCAGTGTTAGTATTAAGATAAAGAAAACAGTAAAACTGACTGCACAGGTATCCCCATCTAATGCGGCAGATAAATCTATTACCTGGAAGAGCAGCAAATCCTCCATTGCAAGTGTTGATAAAAATGGAAAAGTGACTGCAAAAAAAGCGGGTAAAGCAACAATTACTGCAATTGCTTCTAATGGTAAGTCAGCAAGCTGTAAGATAACTGTAACTACGGATCCTGCAAAAATAAAATTAAATACTAACAAAAAGACATTAGGCAGAAAGGAAACTTATACTTTAAAAACAACCCTTGTGCCATCAACGGCAGTGACAAGCAAAATCATATTTACAAGCAGTAATAAAAAAGTGGCAACGGTTGATAAGAAAGGAAGAGTAAAGGCATTAAAAGAGGGAACAGCAATTATTACGGTTAGAACTGCAAATGGTAAAAAAGCAACCTGTAATATTACTGTTAAGAAAGCACCTTCTTCTATTAAGCTGAATGTTGGTAAGAAAAAGAATCTGAAGATAGGAAAAACATTAAAATTAAAAGTTACCCGCAGTGCCGGAAGTGCAGGAAATGTCACCTTTATTTCTAAAAAAGAAAAAGTGGCTACTGTAAGCTCTTCAGGGAAGATCAAAGCAATTAAAAAAGGGAAGGCGAAAATCATAGCAAAAACTTTTAATGGTAAAACAGCAGAGGTACTCATTACAGTTAAGTAATATAAAACAAGCAAAGTGCACAGAGATAGAGATATCCTGTGTTACTTTGCTACTGTGCTTTGCATATTTATTGCAAATATTTATATTGAAAATACAATATTATGTTATGCAGATGTTATTTGATTTTTGCAGACAGCCATTAGCTGCCAGCAGAAGGAGAGAAGACGTATGGAAAAAAAGAGGATGAAAAAGAAATTATCAGCATGGTTATTAGTAATTTGTTTGGTTATGCAGTTGTTTACTGGTCTCGGCGTGGAGGCAGAGGCTGCTGAAGGAGCATTCACAGTATATGGATTAGAATGTGAATCAGAAGTAAATCCCCTGGGGATTGATAAAAGTACGCCCAGACTTAGCTGGAAATTAGAATCGTCACAAAGAAGTGTTATGCAGACGTCATATCAGATTATGGCTGCAACAAGCAGAGAGAATCTGGATGCCGGGAATTATGATGTCTGGGACAGCACCGTTGTAGAGAGTGACCAGTCAGTGGATATTGTCTACGGGGGTAAAGAATTAGAGCCGGGAACCAGATATTTCTGGAAAGTCCAGGTTACGGACAACAAAGGAAACACGGCGGTTTCAACAGAAGAAGCTTATTGGGAAATGGGTCTGATGGGAACTCCATGGGATGCAAAATGGATTGAGCTGGATCTGGGTGCAGCACCATCACCGGATAAATATTCGGTAGAAATGGATTTTCGAATTATCAATGATGATGCAGGAATAATATTTGCAGGAAAAGATAATTCAAATTTCCTCATGTGGCAGATTAACACCTTTGAAAAGAAATTTAAAGGAGTGACCAGCTTCAGACCGCATCAGTGGGTAAAAGGAGCAGCGGCATGTATCGATGAATTTACAATTGAAGATGTTATTCCTGAGCAAGATCAGAAGGAACAGCATCATATTAAGATTGAAGTAGACGGTAACCGGATTACAACGTTTATCGATGACACCCAGATTGACCAGAGAACAAGCGACTATGCAGCTTATGGTAAATTGGGCTTTCGCCAGTCATATGCTCCTGGAGACTGTGATGAACAGGCAGCGTACGACAATATCGTTGTGAGAGACGGAGATGGGAATATTTTATTTTCGGATAACTTTGACAGCGGAATCAATAACAATTTTAGTATTGGAAGTATTAATTCAGGTGAACTGGTTGTATCAAATGCGCTGGGACTGCAAAATGATGCAAAAGCGGCAGCACCAATGTACAGAAAAGACTTTGAAGTAGAAAAACAGGTTAAGAAGGCGACTGTGTACGCTAGTGCACTTGGAATCTATGAATTGGAAATGAACGGACAAAAGGTAGGAGATGATTTCTTCAACCCGGGCTGGACCAATTATGAATTAAATCAGGATGACCGGAATTATGTCATGTACCAGGCATTTGATGTGACCGATATGCTGAAGGATGGTACCAATGTAATTGGAGCCATAACCGGTCACGGATGGTATTCCGGAAAACTGTTTGTTGGCGGAAAAGAACGTTATGGAAAAGATTCCAAACTGCTCTGCCAGTTAGAAATCGAGTATGCGGACGGAGAAAAAGTAAAGATATCTTCAGATTCTGCCTGGGTTGCCAGCGGAGACGGACCAATTGTATCAGATGATTTCCAGATGGGTGAAACCTATGACGCAACCAGGGAGATGCCGGGTTGGTCAGAAGCGGACTTTAATTTCCAGGGCAGCTGGAATCCGGTCAAAGAGTCCCGTTATGACGGAGATATTGTGGCACATATGGGACCCGGGGTAAAGGTTATCAAAGAAATAAAGCCCATATCTGTAAATGAACAGGAAGAAGGTACCTACATTTTTGATCTGGGACAGAATATTTCCGGATTTGCAAGAATGAATGTAACCGGAGACGCAGATACGGTAGTTAAGCTGCGTTTCGGTGAGATGCTGCAAAATGACGGGAGTCTGTATACTGCAAATTTAAGAAGTGCGGCAGCTACAGATTATTACACCTTAAAGGGTGATCCAAATGGAGAAACATGGCAGCCACGGTTTACGTTCCATGGATTCCGTTATATTGAGGTGACCGGATATCCGGGAGTACCTACTCTGGATGATATTACAGGTGTAGCAATCAGTTCCCTGCAAGATACCACAGGAAGCTTTACCACATCAAATGAAGATATAAATCAGCTTCAGAGTAACATTACCTGGGGGCAGTTAGATAACTTCATAAGTGTACCTACGGATTGTCCCCAAAGAGACGAACGACTGGGTTACACAGGAGATTCACAGGTATTTGTACGTACTGCAGCGATGAATCAGGATGTACAGACATTCTTTGAAAAATTCATGATGGATGTCACCACGAACCAGCGGGCAGACGGAGCAATTGCTGACTGGACACCTAATTATGTTACACCCGGAGATGGACTGAGCGGTTCATTCGGAGCTTCCGGCTGGGGAGATGGTGTTATTATCATTCCGTGGACCGTGTATACCACTTACGGAGACACCTCTATTATCCGGCAGAGCTACGAAGGGATGAAAGGATGGATTCGGTATTATCAGCATCTGGAGACCAAAGATCATCTGGTTGAGGGTTGCGGAAATAATTATGGAGACTGGTTATCGGTGGGAGCAGAGACCCCTATTGACTTAATCTGTACCGGTTACTATGCGTACAGCTGTGATTTGTTTTCAAAGATGGCAGAGGCAATTGGAGAAACAGAAGATGCCGCTATATACCGCAATTTATTTGAAGAAATTAAAAAAGGATTTAACAAGGCATTTGTTGATGAAGAAGGACATGTAGGTAATGGAACACAGACCAGTTACCTTATGGCACTAAAGTTCAATTTATTAAAAGACGATGCAGCAAGGAAAAAAGCAGCAGCATATCTTGTAGAAGATATTAAGAATAAGAACTGGCATTTATCAACCGGTTTCATGGGCGTTGCTTACCTTTGTCCGATGCTGACCGAGATGGGATACGCAGATGTGGCATACCGCCTGTTATTACAGGATACTTATCCATCCTGGCTATACAGTGTAAGAGCCGGTGCAACCACTATCTGGGAGCGCTGGAATTCCTATGATTACGAGACCGGACAATTTGGGGATGTAGGTATGAACTCATTTAACCACTACTCTTTAGGCTCTGTAGGCGAATGGTTCTACAATTACGTAGCAGGTATCTCATACGATGAGAAAAATCCCGGATACAAGCACTTTAACTTAAAACCATATCCCGGCGGCGGATTGAGTTATATTGACAGTTCCTTTGAATCAGTATACGGAAATATCCAAAGCAGCTGGAGCTACGGGGAAGAAGACAGCTTCTGTATGAACGTAACCATTCCTGCAAATACGACGGCTACCATTTATGTTCCTGCTGAAAATAAGGATCAGGTATTGGAAAATGGAATTCCGGCAGCTCAGAGTGAGGGGCTTACATTTGTAAAAATGGAGGATGGCAAAGCAGTATTCGAGGCAGGATCAGGGCAGTATCAGTTCACAACCGTACTCAGGCAACAAGTTGTTTTAAACATCGTGGATGAAAATTCAAGCAAGGCAAGCCTGGTAAGTATCAACGGTGGTGAACCACAGAAATTACCGGTTATTGAAAGTGTATATACAGGGGACGAGGTTACCTTAAGTGCTAAACCAGAAAATGATGTGGATTATAAATTCTCAAAATGGTATGGTGAAGGCTTTGAAGAAGACAGTTCAGAAATTACCTTACAGATCAATGGAGAAACAAAGATAGCCATTCAAAACAGTAATATTGAGAGGGAAAGTCTGGCAATTGGAAAGAAAGCAGAGGCAAGTACTTCCATTTCCAATGGAGACTGGGGACTTCAGAATATTAATGACGGACAGTTAGTTTCTGTAGCGGGAAACCTTGGATTCACTACAAATGGATCAGATGGTGAGGATGTAAACCACTGGGTTGAAATCGATCTTGGAGAGAATATGAATTTTAACAGAATTCATTTATACCCAAGAACCGATGTATTTACAAAAGATGGAAAAACACCGTCCTTCCCAAAAGATTTCAGCATTCAGGTTTGTAAAGATGGAGAAAGCCAATATACAACCATAGGAGATTATACTGATTACCAGGCACCTGCAGGAAAACCGGCTGTATTGAAATGGGAGGAAGCAGTATCAGCCAGAAAAGTAAGGATACAAGTAACCAAAGTTGGCAATCCACCGGCTGGTGAAATTCATTATTTTCAGTTAGCAGAGATGGGAATTTACAATCAGGCTTCGCTGCAGACTCAAAAATTAAAAGAGGCAATGGAGCAGGCAGCGGCATTTGAAGGCAAAGAATCTGATTACACAAGTTCCAGCTGGAAGATATTCAGCAAAGCACTGAAAATTGCAGAAAATGTATTAAATAATGAGAATAATACGCAGAAGGAGATTGATACAGCAGCGCAGTCATTAGGAAACTCAATAAGTGGACTGATAAAAAGAGCAGACAAGACTGCTCTGGAAAATACCATTCAGGATGCAAAAAAATATTTGTCCCAGGAATCCAAATATACAGCAGAAAGTTTTCAAATTTTAAAACAAAATCTGGATGCAGCATTACAGGTACTGGAAAAGAAAGATGCTATTCAGACAGAAGCGGATGAGGCTGTAAAAGATCTTCAGTCAGCAATTAAAGGACTGACACCGGCAGGGGATCTACAGGCACCTTCCATTCCGGGAAATGTAAAAGCATCCGGTATAACAGAAAATTCCGTTACGATTACCTGGAATGCATCAGCAGATAATACCGGTGTGGAAAAATATCTGGTAAAGAATAAAGAAAACATAGTATCAACGGTAACAAATGGTACTAAAGCTGAAATTATGGGACTGGCGCCAAATACAACCTATACGCTTACCGTATATGCATATGATCAGGCGGGAAACGTCTCAGGCGGCGCAAATGTAACCTTTAAAACCCTGAATAAGATCCAGGTAACTGCTGTATCCTCAGTAAAACTGAATTACAACAGTCTCACAATAAAAGGCAAAGGAACAAAACGATTAAAATCAGAAGTTCTACCCGGCAATGCAGCCAATAAGAAGGTTTCCTGGAGATCTTCCAACAATTCCGTTATTTCAGTAGATGCAAACGGAAAAGTAACCGCTAAAAAAGCAGGTAAAGCAACAGTCACAGTAAGGACAGCGGACGGTGGAAAAGAGGCATCCTGTAAGATCACAGTTACTACGGTTAAGGCAAAGAAAATTTCCCTGAACAAAAAAAGCAAAACCATTTATAAGGGAAAAGCTTATCAGCTTAAGTCTTCCTTAAAGCCGTCAAATGCAACAGATAAAGTGGTCTGGACCAGTTCCAATAAGAAAGCTGCTACCGTATCCCGGAACGGGCTTGTAAAAGCCAAAAAAGCTGGGACAGCAACAATTACTGCAAAGATATCCAGTAAGAAGAAAATAACCTGCAGAATCACTGTAAAGGAGGTGAAGGCAAAGAAGGTTAAGATGAACCTTCACAAGAAAACATTAAAGACAGGAAAAACATTACAGCTTAAAGCAACTGTAAAGCCAAAGAACAGTACAGATAC
>NZ_JNGB01000179.1:0-15563 GCF_001029355.1 Robinsoniella sp. RHS | reverse complement strand
TTATTGAAAATCCATCGCTTCTATAAAATGAAAACTACTCCGGCAAGCACTCAGGATAACCGTTATCTCCACCAGTTAATCCCAGACTGCATCGAATACTTAAAGAATAATTATTCTCAAAAAATTACCATTGGAGAACTTTCCGGTAATTTCTTCTTAAGTAAAAGTTACTTGTCGAGCTTGTTTAAGCAGGCAACCGGATCCGGCATTGTAGAATATCTGCAGCACATCCGAATAGAGAAGGCATGTGAGCTGCTTTTAGATCCCAGCCTTTCCATTACGGAAATCAGCAATCAGGTAGGGTATTCCGACTATCGGTTTTTTAACAAATCCTTTAAAAAAATTACCGGGAAAACTGCTAACGAATATCGAAAGAGTTTACCATGATTTATTATTTAGACTGTGACATAACCAGATTATAATAAAGTCCCTTCCGGCACATCAGTTCATCATGGCTTCCACTCTCAGCAATTCCCTTATCGGAAATATAGAGGATTCTGGTACAGTTCTTAATGGTGGACAGTCTGTGTGCTACAACAAAAGATGTTCTTCCCTCCATAAGTTTCTGAAGCCCCTCCTGCAGGAGCCTTTCTGTCTTCGTATCCACGGATGAGGTAGCCTCATCCAAAATCAGTATTTTAGGATTACGCAGCAGTGTCCTTGCAAATGCAAGCAGCTGCTTTTGTCCCTGTGAAAGTGTTCCTCCGTTCTCTCCCACATTTGTCTGAAAACCATGCTCCATCTCCCTGATAAATTCTGCCGCGCATACTGTTTCACACGCTTTTTCGATTTCCTCATCACTGGCTTCCAGTCTGCCATAGCGCACATTATCTGACACCGTCCCCGAAAATATAAAGCTGTCCTGCTGCATGACTCCCATCTGTTCCCGCAGAGAATGAAGCGTTACCTCTGAGATGTCATGCCCATCCACAAGAATCCTTCCGGCATTAACATCATAAAACCTGGATAAAAGATTTACAACTGTAGACTTTCCTGCACCAGTAGGCCCAACCAACGCAATATGCTCTCCCGGCTTTATATGCAGGTCCATATGCTCCAGTATATTCTGGGCCCCCTCATAAGCAAAAGTTACATCCTCAAAATCAACCTGTCCCGTGATGGGCGGAAGCTTGACTGCTTCTGGTTTGTCTTCAATGTCCACCGGCTCATCCATAATCTCAAAAATACGTTCCAGGTAAGACATTGTATTTAACAGGTTATTGTAAAGATTGGCAATGTTAATGATAGGCTGCCACATTCTCCATGCATAATCCCCCATCACAAGGATAACACCAAAGCTTACCACAGGCTTTAGCCATGCCACACCTGCCAGATACATGGCCCCCACCGCAGCCACTGCCACCATATCCACAATAGGAGAAATCAGATATGCCAGTCTGAGGGCTCGCATGCATGCATTGTAATTCTCAGTATTTAACTCTTTAAAAATCGCTTCATTCTCCTGCTGACGCACAAAATTCTGTGTAATGGTAACCCCATTAATACTCTCCTGAAAATATGCATTCATATTAGATCCTTTATTATTGACCGACTGCCATGCTTTACGCTGCTTTGGCTTCAGATACAGAAGACCTGCAACCAAAACCGGAATTCCTGCCAAAACAATGAGTGTCAGCTTAACACTGGTCGTCAGCATAAAAAATAAAATAAATATAATATTGAATGTTTCCAGAATAAAGTTAATAATACCATTGGACAACATATCTGAAACGTTGTTTACATAATTGATTACCCTGACCAGAATTTTTCCATGAGGACGTTCGTCATAATATTTAAACGGCAGCTTTTGCAGCTTTTCGAACAAATCATTTCGAATGTCAAAAATAATATCCTGACCTACATATGCCATGATTTTAGCCCGCACCACGGCAAGCGCCACGCTGATCCCAATTAATACTACCATAGCTGCCGTAAGCGTAATAAGCTGCTGCATATCTTTTTTCGGAATAGTATTATCCACTGCATAACCGATAATTTTTGCCGGAATCAGGGAGCAGATAACGGATGCTGCCGACAGCAGAAGTGAGATAATCATCTTCTTACGATGGCGGTTCACGTATACAATTGATCTTTTCATATGAGAAAAGTCAAATTCTTTTTCAAGGCTTTCGTCTTGATCAAATCTGTTTTTAGCCATCCTGCTCCCCTCCTTTCTCAAGCTCCAAATCTATTTCATCCATAGTGAACAGCCCCTTTTGCAGCATATAAATATCAGCATAATATCCTTTTGCTTTCAAAAGCTCTTTGTGGGTTCCGCATTCCACGATTTTCCCCTTTTCCAAAATAATAATCTTATCGGATTTTCGTGCAGTAAAAAACCTCTGTGCAATAATAAGTTTTGTGCATTGAGCATCCAGATGCTCCAGATTTTCCTGGATAGAGGTTTCCGTTTCCATATCAACTGCAGAAGTGGTATCATCCAGAATCAAAATAGGTGGTTTCACTGCCAACGCTCTTGCAAGCGCCAGTCTCTGCTTTTGCCCGCCAGAAAGACCGGTTCCACGCTCTCCGACTATCGTTTCAAATCCCTGTCCCATGTTCCAGATAAAATCGGCCTTTGCAAGTTTTGCCGACCGCTCTATTTCATGGCGGTGCAAATTCGTATTTCCAAAAGCAATATTTTGATCAACCGTATCTGAAAACAGAAAAACGTCCTGATTCGCTACTCCAATGTTTCTTCTAAGTGTATCAAGATCATAATCCCTTACGTCAATACCATCCAGGAGGACACGGCCTCCTGTCACATCAATAAACCGGGAGATACAGTTAATAATGGTAGTCTTTCCAGAACCGGTTGCGCCCATAATGGTTACCGTCTCACCCGGATTGATTTTAAGATTTACGTGCTCTAATATGTCACTATGCTCTAATTGAACACTTACATCCTGGAATTCAATGGCTCCCTTTAGACGGTCCACCTTTAACTGACTGCCGTCTTCTTTATTTTTAATAGACGGCTCTGCTTCATAGAGGTCGATGACCTTATCCATGCTCGCAAAGAATCTTTGGGTATCATTAATCAGCATACCCAGGGTACGCATTGGCGCCGCTAACGTCCAGCAGAGACTGTTGAAAGCAAGGAAAGTACCTCCGCTAATCCTTCCTGTCATCAGGAAATATCCTCCCAGCATCAATACCACTACAGGCAGTGCCTGGGAAAATCCTTCAATGGCAGGATAATAGCGCAGCCATACCAACGATGCTTTCAGATTTGCATTCCTGAACTCCCAGTTTTTATTCTTGAATTTTTCCTTTTCATATTTCTCACGGGTAAAGGCCTTTACAATGCGGTTTCCCTCGATATTCTCCTGCGCATTGCTGTTTAAAACAGATAACTTTTCACGCAGTGCAACATAGTATGGATGAGCCGTGACTGCAAACCGATATGTAACAATAAAAATAAGAGGCGTAAATACCATCAGGGAAAACGTAAGTGCTACATCCTTTGTAAACATATAAATCGCACTTGCCCCATAAAGAACGGCACACTCCAAAAATCCTCTCAGAAGATGAACCAGACCATGCTTGCCCATTTCCACATCACCGGTCACTCTGGTCATCAGATCTCCAGTCTTATGGCATTTATAAAAAGCCCGATCCTGGCGCTGCAGCTTACCATAAATCTTATCCTTTACTGAAACCAGAAACAACTGCCCGCAATCCTCTATACTGACTATTGAAATATAGCGAATCAGTGTCCGTATACCAGTAAACACAATCATTAAAATAATTAGCATAATTAAGCGTCTGATAAGGGGATCCATATTTCCCTGAAAGTCCGCAATCTGATAAAGAACCTCATCCACAATACGCTGTGTAATCATTGGGTTTATCAACATCATAACCTGGGGAATCATAGAAAGCATCAGATAAATTATATATTTTCTCTGAAACCCTTTTATCTGCCCCCATACCCATTTTGTCTGCCGCATTACTATTCTCCTCTTTATTTCAGTTTTCTAAAAGCTTTATGGACTAGTGCCGGGCGGCACTAGATACACTGCTATTAATCTACCTCTTTTTTTCAACCGTTCCTATGCACTTTCGTCTAATAGTTGTGGGCAATGCTACTATTATTTGTACAAAAAGAAGCCGAAAACTAATTTTATAGTTTTCGGCTTCTCCTGCATTTGATCTTTTTAAAACTAGTGCATACCGGCGTAAATACGTCGGTATATAGTGCCTGATATCTGCGTCAGGTGTGCGTCTGTGAATCGACGGCGTAGCGGGCTACGACTAGATTCACAGACGTGCAGCTGGCGCGGATAGCGGGTGCTATATAGTGGCGTATTTATGCCTGGATGCACTAGAGCGTGTTTGAAAATTCATTCCTGCCATCTGCACGCCCCACTTTGCGGCATATTTGCCCCGAATTCAGGTTACGTAGCCCGCTACGCGCCCTTCATCCGGAACAAATCTCCCACAAACTGTGACGCACAGGTGCCAGAAAGCAATTTTAAAACACGCTCTAGTAGTTCCGAAAGAACTCTTTTAAATTGGACAGCGCCTGTCCCAAAACTTTCATCTCATCCCTGGAAAGTCCCTTTATGGTCGCTTTAACCATCTGTTCATGGAATTGTTTGTGATGGCTAAATGCCCGCTTTCCTTTTTCAGAAAGAGAAATCAGCACGACACGCCTGTCCTTTTCACTGCGGATTCTATCCACATATCCTTTTTTTACAAGACTGTTAATGGCAATCGTCAGTGTACCCATGGTTACTGAAAGGGATTTTGCAACAGTAGACATATTTTTTGCGTCGTTTTCACCGATTGCCTCGATAATGTGCATATCGTTGTTGGATATATCTTTAAATTCACCTGTAATAATCGCTTTTTCTTCTATTGCCATAATGTCATTAAACAAATTAACCAACACATCATTTATCGTATCATGCGTATTCACATTATCACCTCTTTCTTTGGATCCTCACCTGGCTGTTAGCCATTAATTTACTTTGATATACAAAGTATTATACACTACTTCCGTGGGTTATACAATATTTTCTTACAGGAATTGTTCCCCATATCCATAATGTTCAACCACATAGTCAATATCCTTATCGCCTCTTCCACTCAGGCATACCAGGATAGATCCCTGTTTCATTTCCTGTGCTTTCTTCATGGCATAAGCTACTGCATGTGAACTTTCAATTGCAGGAATAATTCCCTCATAGCGTGAAAGCTTAAAGAATGCTTCCATTGCATCTTCGTCACTGGCAGTTGTATACTGTACTCTGTCCAAATCTCTTAAAAATGCATGTTCCGGACCTACAGACGGATAATCCAGCCCGCTGGCAATGGAGTAAACCGGTGCCGGTTCTCCTTTGTCATCCTTCAGCATAATACTCTCGAAACCGTGCATAACCCCTTTTTCTCCATAAGTCATGGATGCCGCATGATCCCCAAGTCCTGATCCACGCCCCAGGGGTTCGATTCCCACAATATCCACTGCCTCTTCCAGGAATGGTATAAACATACCGATGGAATTACTTCCTCCGCCTACACATGCACAGACAACATCCGGAAGCAGTCCTGTCATTTCCTTAAACTGATCTTTCGCTTCATATCCCACAACCGATTGAAAATCTCTAACCATCAAAGGAAATGGATGTGGTCCAAGTGCTGATCCGATACAATAGATAGAATCTTTATAATTTTTGGCATAGGATTCAAATGCAGAATCTACCGCTTCTTTTAAAGTTTTAAGACCATGGGAAACGGGAACTACCTTTGCACCCAGGATCTTCATTCTTGTCACATTTGGAGCCTGCTTCGCAATATCAACTTCTCCCATATGAATTTCACACTCTAAACCAAAAAATGCAGCTGCCGTAGCCAGTGCCACTCCATGCTGTCCTGCCCCTGTTTCTGCAATCAGACGCTTCTTGCCCATGAATTTTGCAAGTAACCCCTCACCCATGCAATGGTTCAGCTTATGTGCTCCTGTATGATTTAAGTCTTCTCTTTTTAAATAAATCTGGCAGTTTCCTAAAAGTCCTGATAAACGCTCGCAATGATAAACCGGTGTCGGCCTTCCCTGAAATTCCTTGCGGATTCTTCGTAATTCATTGATAAACTGGGATGAATGACAGATTGTCTGATATGCATCTGCAATTTCTTCAAAGGCCGGTTTTAATTCCTCGGTCAGATAAGCACCCCCATAAGGTCCGAATCGACCATCTTTATCAGGATAATTTCTCAAATATGTTCTATAGTCCATGATACCCCTCCGTAAAATTTAATATTATGTTTATCTTAGCATGAAAGTACCATATTTTCAACTAAATTGAAGTGCACAGATACTTGTTGATTCCTATTAGGAAAAAGGCGGGTTCTCAGAACATGCGCAGCCATTGCTTACACTACCAAAAGCAAATAGACAAAAAACTCCTCCTGATCCACTGATATTTAATGGTGAATCATACATACACTTAATAAATGAGGCTGACACTATTAACATCTATTTGGGTAGCGATGCTGACGAAAAAGTCTATTCTGTTTCTTACACAATTAAGAATAATACTCCTTTAGATAATATAAAATTAAGAAAAGAAATCTTGGAAACGCTGAAAACTATATTAGAGAGCCTAAAAGAAGATTATAAAGAACAAGTCTTAATAGATTATATAAATAGTGCTAAAATAGGAACTGTCACTCCAAACTTAGAATACTCTGATCAGTTAATAATATATTGCGCTCAAGAGAAAGATTACTTCAGTATAGAAATTAAAGCAAATTCTTAGAAGTGTAAGCAAGATCGTATTTAAAACTATCTATATGCCCCACTTTACGTCATATTTGCCCCAAATTTATTTCCTATTGTGAGCTGTTGATAAATCGTTTGCTGAGGTACTAATTCTACATAATCGGCTATACTTCAAATAACTAAGCATATTACAAAATATTTTTAATTATAAAAATAATCTTCAAGATAGACATAATAAAACCTATAAAAACGAGGCACGATTACTGAAAAAGTAAACGTGCCCCGCTTCATTATACAAAGTATTTATTTAATCAATATATTAGCCAGTAAAACAATAATCGGCAAACTTATAATTGTTCTTTCCAAAAAGATAATAATCAACTCTTTTAATCCCATAGGAACCTTACTTTTAATAATTACCGCCCCTACTTCCGTAAGGTATATAATCTGGACAAGAGACAGTACCCCAATGATAAATTTTGTTTTCACAGAGGTGATGGAACTGATTAACAATGCCGGGATAAACATGTCTACAAACCCGACCAGGGTTGCCGGTGCTGCCTGGAATGCATGTTCCACACCCAGTAACTGCAGGTACCACCCCATTGGATAAGAGATCCATTGAAAAATAGGTGTATATTCTACCAATATGAGGCTGACCGTTCCCCAGGTTATTACAATTGGGATCAGGTCAAAAAACATTCCGGTCAGCACTTTCATCCCAGAGCTTATTACCGTATGTACACCAAATTCTCCGGCACGTTTGCAGCTCTGTTCCATTGCCCAGCCCAGGGTGGAAATGTGTGATGGTACTTCTTCCTGAATGCGTTTTCCGGTCTTCGGATTATACTCATCCGGTATTTTTGAAAGCGGACGAATTCTTGTGAGTACGAAAGCCAGGAAGATTCCTACAATACAGATTACAAAGTAAAAGCTTGGAAATACCTGGGTGATCTCCAGGGTCTCTGCAACTAACAGACAGAACGGAACGGAAACAAGGGAGAAATTTGTCATGATGACAGACGCTTCCCTTCCGGTATAATATCCTCCGTTGTACTGCTCACGGGTTAGAATTACAGCAGCATTAGATGCCCCGAACCAGGATGCAATTAAATCCACAGATGCTCTTCCCGGAACACGAAATAGCGGCCTTACCACTGGTTTTGCTATGACTCCCAAAAATTCCATAATTCCGCAATCGGTCAGAAAAGGCATAATAAAACTAAATGCCAGTACAATGCATACGAGGGAACCCGCCAGACTCACCATATTTGCCCCGGTATCCGCAGAAATAATTAACTCCGGCCCCACCTTGAATATAACCATAGCCGTAATAACCAGACTTAAAATTTTTGTTATGAGATAAAATGGCGTCACCTTAAATATTCTTGTTAATGCCTTATGATCCCTGATCCACTTTGGTTTCCAGATAAAGTCAACTGCAGATACAATCGTTGTTACCAGCATCAGGATCAATACAAAATATGGAAGAATCGCTGACATCCAGGATTTAACAGCACTTTGCAGTTCAGAAATTCCTGTAGTAAAGGAATTATCCTTAGGTATGGGAATCAAAAACATTCCAATACCAAAAACAGAGAACAGGACAAATTTTATTATATTTTTTACATTTACATCTGATGTGTTCATTAATTTTTCTTTCCTCCTATAGCGTGTTTCAAAATTACTTTTATCAGAATTTTCAAGCACGCTCTAATATGCATACCATAGGCTTTCACATATTCTCTATACTCAATTTCTCTACTTGCTGCATCCCCTCAAATATCATATCTTCTGACACGTGATAAGGCATATGCTTAAGATCCGGTCCCTGTACAATTTCCTTTAAAACTTCAGCCATTCCTCCACGGTCGTTTTTTATTCCCATATCTTCCAGTTTTACCGGCATGGAAAGTTCCTTCAGAAAGCAATACAGGCGTTCCATCTCTTCTATCTGTCCATCCACTGCTAACTGAACCAGAACACCATAAGCGACCACATCTCCATGAAGATTCTGCTCCTCGAATCCTGGCAGGATTGCCAGTCCATAGAAAACGGAATGGGCAATTGCTCCATTATAATCATCGTGAACCAGAAGAGATACCATTCCCGTACTTATCACGTTTGCCAGGATAACCTGCGTTAAAGAATAGGTAACCTGATGCTTCCTGCAGTCCTCTAATGCCTGGTGCCCATATTTTAATACCGGTTCATAACATAGATTGCTGATTTCTCTTCCCATTGCGGAACTGTGATCCAGTTCGTCTCCTCTTGCAGAAAGATGACATTCGAAGTGTTTGGCAATGGTGTCTCCCATTCCAGCTCTCAGATAGCATTCGGGCGCTTCTGCAATAATCTGTGTATCGATAAATGTATGTACCGCCGGTTTTTCAAAATAATAAAAACTCTCAAAAGATCCGTCCTCACGGTAAACTACGGATAAAGCTGTGGAAGCCGCACAGGTAGCTGCTATCGTGGGCAGTGTCACTACCGGAATCTGCAGGTCACAGGCAACACCTTTTGCCGTATCCAGCGCCTTACCGCCTCCCATGCCTGCGATAAAGTCTGCTCCCAGTTTTTTAATCTGTCCTGCCAGCTCATGTATCCTGCTATATGTACAGTCTTTTCCGGAGGCGATACACTCCACCATCCGAAGTTCTGATCCCTCTATGGATGCTGACAGCTTTTCTCTTCCCTTGCTTAAAGCTGTCTCTCCTCCGATTAATACAAAACGTTTGCCAAGTTTTGCGCAGACCGTTCCAAAAGACTGATATGCATCTGCACCAATTGTATAATTTGTAAATGAAACTGTATATTCTGACATTTTATTTTCTCCTGAACTTTATATGCAATTAGATGTAAGTTCCATGTTTTCTATAAATCCCCTGTTTTACCGTCATTTTTATCTGTTAAAAGCTGTTCCATTTTCTTCAGTCTGCGCAGTGCTTCTTCTAGGGTTGATTTTTCCCTTGCAAAATGCAGCCGAATCAAATGATTTACGTTTTCTTTGAAAAAGCTGGAGCCGGGAACCGCTGCAACTCCAATATTTTTAATCATCCATTCACAGAACTCCATATCCGAATATCCTGCAAACATCTCATTCTCCAGATACCTGGAGATATCTACCAGTACAAAGTAAGATCCCTGGGGTACAGTGTGGGCAATTCCGATATCATCCAGTCCTTTTAAGAAATACTCCCTTTTTTCCGTATACATCTGCTGCATATTTTCATAATAATCCGAACCGAAATTCAGCCCTGCCGTTGCTGCTTCCTGTAATGGGGATGCCGCTCCTACCGTAAGGAAATCATGCACTTTTTTTGCATTTTCAATTACCTCTTCCGGTCCGATCAGATATCCCAGTCTCCATCCGGTAATGGAATACGTCTTGGACAGGGAACTGCAGGTAATGGTTCTTTCATACATTCCCGGAAGCCCCGCCATTGGTACATGCACATAAGGCTTATAAATAATATGTTCATACACTTCATCGGTGATGATAAATGCATCGTATTTCTCGGCAAGCCTTCCAATGGTCAGAAGCTCTTCCCTGGTAAATACCTTTCCGCATGGATTTGAGGGATTACACACGATAATTGCTTTTACGTTTTGCTTAAATGCATCTTCCAAAACCTTTTCATCAAAATTAAATTCCGGCGGAACCAGCGGTACATAGATTGGCTCTGCTCCAGACAAAATGGCATCTGCACCGTAATTTTCATAAAACGGTGAGAATACAACTACCTTATCTCCCGGATTACAGACGGTCATCATGGCTGCCATCATGGCTTCGGTGCCTCCGCAGGTTACGACGATTTCCGTTTCCGGATTAATGGTTCTTCCAATTCCCTTTCCGTGTTTTCTGGCAAGCGCTTCTCTGAAATTTTCAGCACCAAAGGTAATCGAGTACTGATGAGGTCCTTCTTTTGCAGCTTTTGCCAGGGCATCGGTGATCTCCTTTGGCGGATCAAAATCGGGAAATCCCTGTGAAAGGTTAATCGCATCATATTCATCACTGATTCTTGTCATTCTGCGTATTACAGAGTCTGTAAATGTACCTACGCGGTCGCTTAATTTTGGCATAATTGTTCTCCTTTTCGATAGCAACAGTTCTCTTATTTCTATATAATATATCCTGTAGTTGACCTAATTCATTAGCAGCTTTATAATAAGGTATACCGTTACGGTATAGTCAAGAGGAGATTGTATAATTATGCAAAAAAATTCAAATCCATGTATAAATACCGGAGCTTTTGCCAAATTATGCGGCACCAATAAAAGAACACTGATTCACTATGAGGAAATCGGCCTGTTTTCTCCTGTGAAAACAGATGCCCGGGGGTACCGGTATTATTCCGAACAGCAATGCGATGTCTTTGCTGTTATTACGGCATTAAAGGAAATCGGTATGCCGCTCAAAGAGATTAAGTCCTATCTGGACTCCCGCAATCCGCCAAGACTGATGGCGCTTCTCACCGAACAGCAAAAGAAAGTTTCCCAGGAAATCCGGCATCTGGAGCGAATTAACCGGCTCATACAGACAAAAATGGAACTGGTAACCTCCAGCCGGCAGATAGATCCCGGAAAGGTTATATTGGTCGAGTGCCCGGCAGAATATTTGATTTTAAGCCACCCCATCCACAGCAGCAATCATGACCTTGTCATACAAACCCTGTATGAACATTTATCTTTTTGTTTTCAAAATCAGTTAAATGTCGGTCACCCCTTCGGCGCCATGATCGACAAGGAAAGTCTCTTAGGCGGAGCCTTTGATACTTATGCATATTTTTTCACCAAAGTACTTACTCAGCTGTCTCTCCCGCAATTATTTCTTAAACCCGCCGGATTTTATGCGGTTACTTATCTTAAAGGAAATTACTATAATGCAGACAGTGCATATCAGCAGCTGTTGGACTTTATTGAAGAAAACCATTATGAAATCTGTGATTATTCCTATAAAGAGGGAATCATAGATGAAATTGCAGAAAAAGATGATTCACAATATATTACCAAGATTTCCATACAGGTACATAAAAGTAACAATAACCATATCCGATAAAAATAAGACTGAAAGAAGGATTCCCCATTATGGAAAAGATTTTAATCGTTGAGGATGATAATGATATTAACCGGCTCTTGTCAAAAATTCTCCAAAAGCAGGGCTATGAAACCACCTCTGCCTATTCTGGTACAGAAGCCAGACTTTGCCTCTCTTTGGACCATTATGATCTGATTATTATGGATCTGATGCTTCCGGGAATTTCCGGCGAAGAACTGCTTGGGCATATCAGAAATAAATCCAATGTACCCGTTATTGTCCTGACGGCAAAGACTGCTCTGGACGACAAAGTCCACCTTTTAAAATCAGGTGCTGATGATTACATGACGAAGCCTTTTGCCAGAGACGAAATTCTTGCAAGAGTGGAAGCCCAGCTGCGAAGATACAAGAGCTACTCAGCAATTCCTGTTCATGAAGCGGTCTTTACATACAAAAGTCTCTCGATTGATGCAGATGCCAGAAGCGCTGCCATTGATGAGATTCCATTGAATCTTACAATTTATGAATATGACATCCTCCTGCTGCTTGTAAAAAGTCCATCCCGGGTATTTTCCAAAAATGCCATTTATCAGGAAGTATGGCATGGAAATTACCTTGGAGAAGACAATACTATCAATGTGCATATCAGCAATATTCGTTCTAAAATAGCAAAGATATGCGGGGATGAAGAATATATTAAGACCATATGGGGAATTGGCTTTAAGATGGCATAATCTTAAAATGCATGACTTTCATCGAATCATCTTTATGATTTCTTTAAGTTTGCTTAAGAGCTTATTTGTTTTTCATCCCTTATAATACAGATATCACTTTTGGAAAGGACTTAAAGAAATGAATGCCAACATATTTACCGCCAGTGGGATCTGTAAAAAATATGGGGATTTTACAGCACTTGCCCCTACAGATATAACGATTCAGTCCGGTGATATCTACGGACTGGTAGGCAACAACGGTGCGGGCAAAACAACTCTGTTAAAATTAATTGCCGGACAGACAGCCCCTACTTCAGGCAATCTAAGCCTGTTTGGCGAAGATTCTGCAAGAGGTCTGAACATCTCCCGGCACAAAATCGGCTGCATTATTGAGACGCCGGGATTTTTCCCTGATTTCACAGCAGTGCAAAATTTAGAATATTACCGTATACAACGTGGAATTACCGGCAGGCAGTATATGAAAGATGCTCTGGCACAGGTACATCTTGACGACTGCGGCAAGAAAAAGTTTAAAGACTTCTCCCTTGGTATGAAGCAGCGGCTGGGACTTGCGCTTGCACTGATGAGCCACCCTTCTTTTTTAATCCTGGATGAACCCATTAATGGGTTGGACCCGGAAGGTATTGTAGAGCTTCGTAACCTTTTATTAAATTTAAACCATCAGCAGAAAATCACCATCTTGATTTCCAGCCATATCCTCTCTGAGCTGGAAAATCTTGTTACCCGCTATGGATTTATTGAAAGAGGCGTTATGATAGAACAGATTTCAGCAAAGGATCTTGATAAAAAATGCCGTGTTTATTTAGAAATTTGTGTGGATAAGCCGGATAAAGCATCTGCTTTGATTGAGCAGCACCTGCATTGTACGGATTATGATGTACTTCCGGACGGTGTAATTCATCTGTTTGGCTGCATCGATCAGGGACCCGCTCTTTCTTCCCTGCTCATAGGAAACCAGATTCAGCTTTTTTCAATGCAGACCCAGGGTATTGACCTGGAAGCATACTATCTGTCGCTTATGGGAGGAAATAGAACGTGTTTTTAAACTGCTTTCTGACAGCTGTGCGTCATAGTTTGCGGGAGATTTGACCGGAATTCAGGGCACGTAGCGGGCTACATAACCTGAATTCGGGGCAAATATGCCGCACGTAGGGCATGCAGATGGCGGGAATGAATTTTCAAACACGCTCTAAGGTTGAAAGAAAATTATGATATAGAAAGGAAGCCACAGTGTGATTCTTTCAACCTGTTTATTGTGGCAGTATTGCAGGCAAGACTGCAATATGCAATGGGTATAAAAATGATTAATTATATCAGGAGTGAACTGTACCGGGGATTCCGGGAACGATTTTTATATATTTTTTCAGCGGTACTTGCTGCTATCTTTATCGGACTTTGTTTGTTTACACTATCAATTAAAAACATGGCGGGTGCCGGATTTCCCTATTCCAATACCGGGTTTATTTTTATGAATGTAACAAGTGCTATGTTTCTCCCCATGATCTTCACCTTTTTCATATCAAATTTGATCATAGGAGAGGAATCTAAGAACCACACCATGAAAAACTCTGTATCCTTTGGAACCGGCAGACTCTCCATTTATTTTGGAAAGTTTATCACAGAGATCGTTCTGTGCATGGTTATTACACTGTTTTTATTTGTGGTTATCATTGCTTCGTCCTATCTGACACTGGAAAACAGCGGAAACGAAAACCTCTATGCTCTGCTTCGCGCTATTTTAGGTTCCCTTCCGCTCTGGATAGCCGGACTGGTTACCTTTCACTGTCTGTTCTTCCTGTTTGATAACAGCAGTACAATCATCGCAGTCTTTTCCTTAATCCATTTCGGACCTTATTATTTACTGAAAATTTTTGGAAATGTATACGAATGGCCAAGGGTAGTTGTTTCTGTGTTACCTCTGGGAATCTTCAATGAATATGGGAAACAACCGGGTTCCTACTTCTTAAATATGGTCTGGGATACTCCCTTGGGAATGCTTCGGTGCTGGATAGTTGGTATTGTCTTTTCTCTGATATTCGGTTATATTGGTTATAAATGCTTCCTGAATAAAGAAGTAAAATAGTGACACAAACATACTCTGATAAGGAATGGAGGGGGGAATATGGCTATATTTTGCGTCATATCCGGGCTAACAGCCTTGGTTTTTGCCATTCTTTACTTCTCCCTGCGCCATGGTATCCGAGATGCCAGGAGGCAGTTTAAAGATCTCAAAGATCTGCCGGTTACGAATCTTCGCATCCACCAGGCTGTCCCGGATAAAGATCTGGAGAAGTTTCTTATTGACCTTAACATGGAATTAGATGAAAAACAAAAGCTTCGAATTGAATATGAGTCGAAAGAACATAAGCTCCGCCAGGAGATCGCCAATATTTCCCATGATCTTCGTACTCCCCTTACGTCAATTATCGGATATCTGGAACTGATGGATGATCCGGATACCACCGCCGGCGAACAGAAGCATTATGTGGAGATTGTCCGTAAAAGGGCAAAAGTACTTCAGTCTCTGATCACAAGCTTCTATGATTTATCATTGATTGATTCTAAAGACTACAGGCTTAACCCCCAGCCATTGAATGTATATGAAATTCTATGCGAAGTAGTCCTGGCATTTTATGAAGATTTCGAGAAAAAAGAGATCCGGGTACATATGGACTTGCAGGAAAATCTTCCTCTTGTGAATCTGGATCGCCATGCCCTTGTCCGCATATTTACAAATCTTACACAAAATGCTCTGAAATACTCGAAATCCTGTGTAATTGTAAATCTAAAACTGACGGACAACAAGGTTTGTTTTACCTTCTCCAACGATACGGACCTGATCTCCATTGATGAAGCTCCCCTGGTATTTGACCGCACTTACGTATCCGACCGGGCGAGATCTCACAACAATACCGGGCTTGGGTTAAATATTGCCAAAGCTCTTGCGCAAAAATCCGGCGGCACTATGTCTTCCTCATACCGGGAAGGACGCTTTGAGATTGTAACTGAATTTCCGTTACTGAGTCAGACAGGCGGACATACGATATTATAAAGGTGATGTGAT
>NZ_JNGB01000018.1:0-212116 GCF_001029355.1 Robinsoniella sp. RHS | reverse complement strand
ATCGACAATAAAAGTAGACTTAAAAAAATAACATGCAATATTTCTTTTCCATCTATTCATAATAACAATATTATATAATCCCAATATTATAATGGGTGTTACTATAACCTGTAGAATCTGAACATTAAAAAATTCCGTCGCTTCCAGTGTCATTCATATAATAAAATGTTGAAATAAGAATCATCATTATCGTAATTATGGAAACATAAAAAATTATTAATGAGGACCTATTCTCTATATCTTTCCATTCTTTTTTATTAAAA
Source organism: Robinsoniella sp. RHS (assembly GCF_001029355.1). NCBI lineage: Bacteria > Bacillati > Bacillota > Clostridia > Lachnospirales > Lachnospiraceae > Robinsoniella > Robinsoniella sp. RHS. Next base: position 211,853 of record NZ_JNGB01000018.1, on the reverse strand, counting down.
TATTTTATAATGTAACTTACACCAGGCATAAATATCAGTAATGTATTAAGGGATAATGCGTAAATTTTCCCCAATATACTTTGTACAAATACTAAGGCTCCATTATCCCAGGCTTTTATTATACTATTAAATAATGTATATAAGCTGCTATTAATAATGTTTCCACTATCTTGATAAATTCTGTTATTCCATAAAAACTCAATTATAACACCAATCGCTAGTAAAAAAAGAACTATTACCCCCAAAAAAATAGCCTGATATTCTGTAAAAATTTTTCTTTTTACTAATAGTAAAATAAAAGGAATCGTGGCAATAATTACAGCGATCATTAGTGCATGTATCCACACACCAAACGCAAGTAAAAAAAGCTATACAAACAATCTTCCATGACTCACTTTTTTTAAACAAACTTATAAATAGAGCTAATATCATCCAAAAAACAACCATAATTAACAAATATGGTAAAGCAAGAGATTTAATAATTACAAGTCCTGGGCATAAAGCCATGAATAAACTTATTATAGTTAATTTCATTTTATTAACTTGGGGTAGCATATTGTAAAATACATATAATGATAAAATATACGCAACACATAAAAAACATATATTTAATATAATGGATATTTTATATACAGCTCCTGCACTATGAAATAAAGTTATTATAGGAACTAGAAAAAGACTATATCCAAATGATAATAATGAATTCTGCTCCATATATGGAGACCAATCTATTCCTTTTGTTGTAAACGCCATTCCCCATACTTGGACTTCATCTTTCATATCCAATATTTGTGAATGTGAATTCAAAAAAATCAAGCTTGAAATAATAATTATTCCAAGCATTATTAACTGTACGGTCCTTAATTTAAAATCACTATTCTTTATCATCCTCTTCTTTAACTCCATCATAATCCAACTTTCTAACATGATACTGAATATCTTCTAATAACTTTCTATTTCCCGAAATTATATCAGCCTGCAAACCAACAATTCCAGTCATTACACCTAATATAATCATCATACTTGCTAATATAAGAGATTGGGTATGTCCATTTCCCTGTCCGATTATAAGAAAGTACAAAAACCTTACCCCCAACCCTATTCCAACAATCGATATCAAACTCCCAATCACCGAAAAGAAATACAACGGCCGATACATCATAAACGCCCGCACAATCGTCAGCATAGACTTCTTCACATACCCAAACATACTGCTAAACAATCTCGACGGTCTGAGTTCTCCATTCGTTCTAATTGGTACAGAAGTACAAGCCATCTTATTTCTCCCAGCCTGTACAATCGTTTCTAATGTATACGTATACTCATTAATAACGTTCATCCGCAGCGCAGCTTCCCTGCTATATGCACGAAATCCACTTGGTGCGTCCGGAATATCCGTCTTAGAAGCCTTACGAACAACCCAGCTTCCAAAATGCTGCAGTCTTTTCTTTAACGGCGAAAAATGTTCCGTATTATCAATCGGTCTTTCCCCAATAACAATATCTGATTCCCCATCCAATATCGGTCTTACCAGTTTTTCAATATCTTCCCCGCAATACTGATTATCAGCATCTGTATTAACAATTATGTCCGCACCATGTCTAAGACAGGCATCCAGGCCTGCCATAAAGCCTTTTGCAAGTCCTTTGTTTCTTTTGAAATTCACTACATAGTGAACCCCCCAGTTTTTTGCAACTTCTACCGTATTGTCCTTGCTTCCATCGTTTATAATTAAATATTCAATCTCATCGATGCCGTCAATCTGTTTCGGCAAGTCATTCAGTGCAATTTCTAAGGTTTGTGCTTCGTTATAACATGGAATCTGAATAATCAATTTCATAATTATTTATCAACCCTTCCTTTGTTCTCTTTTTTCTTTCAACCACCCAAAAAACGGATATCTGCAAAAACGGATATCCGTAATTTCTTGTCCTACATTAACTCACTATTCACTGTTTTACGGCCGATCGAATTATATACTATTTTTGTATCTGCAAACGCATCTAAGGAATAACAATTTCTTCCATCTAATACGATAGGTTTTCTCATGAGTTGTTCGTACTTCTTTATATCAAATTTCTTTACTTCATCCCACTCGGTAAAGATAAAGCAGATATCCGCATCTTTTAAAGTCTCTTCGATGCTTGAACAATAATCAACTTTCTTTGGATAGAGCTTTTTAAAATTCTCAGCTCCTACCGGATCCCAGGCTTTCACATGGGCACCGTCTTCCAGAAGGATAGGAACATTCACAAGTGAAGCTGCTTCCCTCAGATCATCGGTTCCAGGCTTAAAGGTAAGACCCAATACTGCCACATTAAGATCTGTGAAGTCTTCATAATATTTTTTTGCTTTTTTCACCAGTTTTAATTTCTGGTTTTCATTTACATCAATGGCCGCTCTGATTGTCTTTATTTCGTTGTCATTAAAACTTGCCAGCCAGCTTAAGGCTTTTGTATCTTTTGGGAAACAAGAACCTCCATAGCCGATTCCTGAGTTTAAGAACCGTTTTCCTATACGGGCATCATATCCCATTCCTTTTGTAACATCTTCAATATCTGCACCTACGATTTCGCAGAGGTTAGCGATCTCATTTACATATGAGATCTTCAATGCAAGGAAATCATTGGATGCATATTTTATCATCTCTGCACTTCTTCTGTCTGTAACAATAATCGGTGCATCGAATTTTTCATAAACATTCTTTAAAACTTCACCGGCTTTTTCATCTTCCACACCGATGACAATACGGGATGCATGAAGTGTATCCAAAACTGCGGTTCCCTGAGATAGAAATTCAGGATTAGACGCTATATCTACTTTGACATCATGTACCAAACGCTCCCGAAGATAGGATTCCACCTTGTCGTTGGTACCAATCGGAACAGTAGATTTTACTACAACTACACAATCCCGTTCTACGGATTGCGCGATCTGTTTTACTACTTTAAAGACATAAGCCAGATTTGCGGAACCATCCTGTTTTTCCGGAGTTCCCACACCAATAAAAATGGCCTCCGCATCCTTATATGCAGCGCCATAGTCCGTTGTAAACTGCAGATGATCCATGCTTTGCTGCATTAATTCATCCAGTCCAGGCTCATAGATAGGGGATATCCCCTTTTTCATTTTTTCAACTTTTTCTTCATCAATATCAACACAAGTTACATCGTGTCCTTTACTCGCCAGGCACACACCTGTGACAAGGCCGACATAACCGGTTCCTGCAACTGCAATTTTCATTTTATCTTCTCCGCATAATATTCACAATATAGTGTTTAAATTATATCATATGTTTTAAAATTTTACCACCCTATATAAGGTTATTTTTTACATATTTTTTGCTAATTTTGACATTCCGAGGCATTTTAGTTCATACTTTTATAATATTTGCTTCATATTTCACGCTAAAGACAGATCAAAAAAGTACTGTTTCTATTTAAATAGGACACGCTCTAAGGCCCATCTACCTGATTCTGAACATACCGTTCTCCGGGCATACCTCTTCTCATTGAAAGAGCTATCAGGTCAAATCACCGATAGCTCTTACCTGCATTTTATAACTTTTTCAAATTTCAAATAAAATATGTTGTATCAAAATATTCAAAATGCCATTTCGAAAAGAAACTTCTGCACGTTTTTTGTAAAATGATAATTCTATTTCTCATAGAATGTATCTGTTATAAATTCCACAGAGATATGATCATCCATCTTTTTCAGGCAGTCAATCACATACTGGTTCATACTATTTGACTTCTCTTTTTCAATCCTGTATTCCATGCTGGAATTGTAGTAATTATCTTCAATCGGTGAATAGCCATCAAAGCCGGCACATGCCACATGATCTACTTTTACTTTCATCAATGTTTTCAGGAGCATGATAAATGCATTATCAATAATCTCAGCATCTTCATCTACCAGTGAACTATAGTTTAAGGTGTAGTCAAAGCTCCCTTTTGTGTTCGTTACGTTTGATGTGGCAATTACCTTGGTATCACGGTTCTTATACTCTGTGATCACGCTGTTCAGCTGAACATACCTTCTTGAATTGCTTAGGAATACGTAATCAACCATAAGGGCTCCCGGTATATAATTTGTAGAGATGACAACCGGATGATTTGCTTCAATATAAGCTTTGATTTTTTCTTCCTGAGCCTGGACATTTTTACCTGGTCCAACTAACAGAATTTTCTTTCCTGCAAACTGTTCTTCCAGTTTTACCAGATCATCCAGATCATTACATTCTGAATTCTGATACTGATTATACAGATGTTCGATATGCTTCTGATCGTATAATAATTTCTTTTCAAATTCAATGCTGTCCAGTATTTCATTTAAGGACTTCAGGGATAATGTATGCTTGTCCATTAAATATTTTACATAACTTGGATGGCAGTTATTGGATGCCGACAGATAGAAGAAAAGATTATACCCCCATGGACTCTTTTCATAAATATTCATGATGTTGATATCGATTGCTTCTAACATCTGGCTGATATCATAGTTTTTTCCACAATTGGTGTTCAAATACATTGACAGCAATTCCATCGGCGCATTACCAGCACTTTTGCCCATTCCATAAAGAGTTGCATCCACTACTACCATACGGTCTGTGTGAGCTTTCAAAACTTCCATACAGTTGGAATACGCCAGCTGGAAGTTGTTATGGGAATGATATCCTACACCAATTTCCGGAATGAGGTTATGGTCTAATAATTCAAAATAGTGCATCAGATGTTCCTGATGAAGTAATCCATAGGTATCTACAATGGATACTGCGTAAGGTTTTAACTCATTTACGAGATCGATAAGATCCAGCATTTCTCTGTCTGAGTAACTTGTAATCGAAACTGCCTGGGTAAATACCTGATAGCCCAATTCTTTTACCTGACGGCAGAACGCAATTGCTTCATGCATCAGATGTTTTTTAAAGATTACCCGGATACCATCCAGATAACTGTCCTTGCAGGGAGACAGATTTTCTATTCCGCAGGTTCCGAAATCGATCATTCCAACAACCATTGCCTGTCTTCTGTCAAGCCCGCCATAGATTTTTTCTACGCAGTCCGTGTTCGGCATGATGGTACGGTCGATATCAAACTCGTGTCTTTCATCCAGGAATCCGACTTCGATCATGTCTACATTTGTGCTGACCAGTCTTTCAAATAAACTCACAATGTTGTCATGTCCAAATCTCCAGTCATTAACATAACCACCGTCACGTAAAGTACAATCTAATAATTTTATATTATTCATTTTATTCTCCTGTTCTTAAAATATATTGACTCTTCAATATATTGTTTTACAAAAACTGATATAGGTTACTGTAATACAGAACCTATTATACAGGTAAATTAGTATTTTGTGAAGTATTTTCCTATTTATGGTCAGCATTCAGACTTTTGATATATTATATTCTGTGCTTTATTCTTTTGCAATGCTGCAAATTTCTACTGATCTATTCTATCTGCTTCCCAAAATCTTCAGACACACGCGCATAATCAATCTTCCAAATCCATTCTTTTTCAACGCATTGCCTACACGGTATTCATCTGTATTCTTTATCTCTTTTAATTCAGCTGTACATTTCTTATATTTTTTCTTAAGCTCATCACACTGCTTTTTTGTTTCTCCATATTTAAACTTCCAATTCTTAATCTGAGTACCCTGCCACGGCACCGGATAATTTGCAATTCCGGCAAGGATTGATTTTGGAATTGTAAATAATTCTTTCGGATTCATGTCAAACTGCGTACATTGACTCAGATCTAATATGGTTCCTTTGACCGGCGTCATTGTTGCCAGTGGTGATAATAATACAAATGGATGTTTTGAATAAGTGGTTCTTCCATTCATCTCTACAGCATACTTCCCTTTAAGCACACTCTCTATCTGTCTTTCCGGATCTGCCTCTGTCTGGGTTTTACAATTGACCAACCCGTTAATTATCTCTTTTATAACAGGGTTGCCCTTTGCTGCGCCAAATACCTTATCTGTAAAATGTTCTTCATCAAAAAAGCTAAAGAATGCCGGATAACAGCGCATACAATCAAATGGTCCATTTATTTTCATGTTGGAGCCAAGATAAAATCCGCCTTCTGCATAAATTTTCTTTAACGCAAAATATCCGACTACCAATTTAAAATTCTTTTGAAGAAATGCCTGCTCTATCATCTGGTTTTCATGCACATCGCAGTTTTGCGGACTTAACACCACTGCCTCCCCCTCTTCACGAAAGGCCTGCTGTGCTGCTTCTGACGCCTGTTCGGATGTGATTTCCTGTGAAAATCCATCCAGATAAATTCTCTTAGGCATTGCCTGCTCTGTTAAGCTCAGATAATAGGTGATTTCCTTATACTTCTCCGGCTTAGCCAGATAGCATGGATTCTTTTCAATCAAAGATGTAAGTGACTTGAAATACGAAAAGAACTCATCCCCAAAATACCACATTGCTTTCGATTTATCAATGGTCTTTTCTGCCATATTCATTACGATTTCATTACGATATTTTGCATCAATATTCTCAATTGCCATTTTTGCAGCTTTTACAAAATCTAAAATTTTCTTTTCTTTTGTGCGGTGTACTGTGGAGTCTTCCCGATCCATCCAGTAATAAACCGGAGCCGGCTCATATCCGACTTTTACAGCCGCTGCGATCAAGATTGGAATATAGGCTACATCCTGGTAAATCATGTCTGCTGTTCCGCCCGTTTTTTCCCAGAGTTCTTTTTTTACCAGAAGGCTCCATAATGTAAATGGTGTAATATCCAGAAGCATACTTTCTTTGGTAACCGGTCCCGGCAGCAATCCCAACAGATATTTTCCGTTACCCCTTACCCGGTAGGAAGCGCCATAGATCAAATCACAATTTTCTTTTTGGGCACGTGCATACATGCGCTCTAAGGAATTCTCGATCATGTAGTCATCTGCATCACAGAACGCAAGATATGTACCTTTTGCTTCTTTAATTGCCAGGTTTCTTGCAATTCCCTGCCCATGGTTTTCCGTATGCAGAACCTGCATGATCTCCGGATATTTCTTTTTGTATTCATCCAGAATCACACCTGAACTATCTGTCGATCCATCATCGATGGCCACTACCTCTATTTCTTTCATGGTCTGGTTTACAGCAGAATCCAGACATCTTCTCAAATATTTTTCCACATTATATACCGGTATAATTACCGAAATCAGTACTTTTTTATCCATTCTTTTATCCATCCTCTTATCTCCCTGACTCATTTATATTTTTCTGTTCCGGAGCCTGTTTGAAAATCGCTTAATTCCATTCATTCATTCCGCAAACCGCAGCAGATTGTTGCTAATACTTTCCAAACTGGTTCTAACACAAAACCCCGCGAACAGACATCCTTTCGAAAAAGCATGTCTGTCTGCGAGGTTCTATACCCCAAAAAATTCCCTGATGTCCCCAACTGTATCAGCAGAAAACACATACGGATACTCTTTAACATCATCTTCAGTTCTAAATCCAAAACCAAAAGTGACCGCCATAAAATCAACCCCGGCTTCAAAAGCTCCCACTGCATCAGAAGTCGTATCCCCGATCAGGATTCCTTCTTTTGAAAATGCAAGCCCCATGAGGGATTCACAGCGTTGAAGTACATCTTTTTTTGTCATTTTGCTGGCAAAATCTGATCCGCAAATTATGTCACAGTGTTTGCTTATTTGAAAATGTTCTAGTATTTCGATTGCATAGTCTTCTCTTTTCAAGGTAGCAACCCCGATTTTGTAACCATTTAAATGCAGGGCATTCAGCAAATCATAGATACCCTCATAGGCTTCAGCCAAAAACAGATCATGGTTTTTATACCGATCCCGGAAAATTTCCGTTGCCTGATCGGCTTCTTCTTCTGATAATCCATACTGCTTCATCAATGATTTTTTAATTGGCGGGCCAATAAAAGTGCGCTTTACTTCTTCAGCGAGAGGCTGATAACCCATCTTTTCGATCGTATAGTCCACACTTTTCAGTACGCCTGCTGAAGTGTCCAGCAGGGTGCCGTCCAGGTCAAATATTACAGCTTTATACATAAAAACTCCTATCCTACAATTCCTTCAGCAACCATTAGGTCCTTTACCATTTCCAGATCCTTAGGTGTATCTACAGACACTGTTCTGCAGTCTACATCCACAAATTTCACTTTTTTATGATGTTCGATGTAGCGGATCAGGTCGCACTCCTCTACCTTCTCCAGCAAGCTCTGTGGAGTGGTGACGAAGAAATCCAATGCTTCTTTTGTAAATGCGCAGATTCCAACGAATTTCTTATAATCGAACTCCAGACTCCCCTTTGGATAGGGAAGCGGGCTTCTGGATGTATAAAGGCCGTCGCCTGCTTCGTTTGCAATCATTTTAATATTTGTAAAATCAATAACTTCCGGTCCTGTCTTAATCGTGGTCATTGCATTTGCCACAAAGAATTCCGGTGTGTTTTTCGCTGTTTCCACTACTTTCTCAATTGCCTGGGCTTCGATTAACGGCTCGTCTCCGCCGATAAACACGTAGATATCTGCAGGAATCTTATCGGATACTTCGTGCGTCCGCTCTGTAGGATTGGTGTGCTTTTCACTTGTCATTAGCACCTTGAATCCATATCCCGTGCAGACATCGTAAATTTCCTGATTATCCGTTGCTACATACACTTCATCAAAGTTTCTTACCTTGCTTACCTGCTGATATACCCACCAGATCATTGGTTTGCCATGAAGATCCGCCAATGGTTTTCCCGGAAATCTGCTTGATTTGTATCTTGATGGTATTACTCCTACTACTTTCATGCGTTCACGCCTCCTAGTATGTCACTCAGGTTTACTCTTTCAAATGACTCCAGAGCGCCTCCTCTGGTTGCATTGTAAATCTTGACATCTCTCTCATTTGCAAAATCATTTAATTTATTATAAGCAAAAATCGCTTTCTGCCTGTAATATTCAGATACCTCTTCTTTTGTCAGATCCTGAGCTTTTAATCGGTTCTCAATCCGTTTTACGTCCATCTGTTTCATATCATCACTCAGATAATCTTTGATAAAATGGCTGTCTTTTGCTAAGCTGGATGTACAGTCCACACCAATCAGATAGATTTCTTTAAATCCCATGTAAATGGCAAGCTCTATCATAAATGACATAACCGTAGCACCCGACGGAACATAATATGACAGAAAATTGTTACTGATCTTATAGGGTTCTTTTGCCACATTGTAGACATAGGTGCTGTCCTTCGGCCTTTTTTTCATATAGTGATAAGCAGTAAGATTTACAAAGAAAGGTGCCTCTACATTGTCTGCAATCTCCTCTGACAGATTTTTTGCAAACATCACATCAATAAGGCAATGGTAAGTGGGCCTCCACTCTGTCTGGTCAAATATTTTATAAACCATATTGCAGCCAATCGTTGTCTCATCTTTAATCAGGTCCAGATCGCTGCTTGTTAAGCTCGGACCATTTCCCACCAGAAAGCACCGTTCACCCTGATGCTTATCCTTATAAGACTTTAATCGTTTACTGTTTGCCAACAGACAGATACCTCTGCCGCGAAATACACCGGATAATCGAAAGTAACCTTCTTTTGTTTTCTTAAAAACCAGTTTTATCAGCTTCTTAATACGTCGAAAACCTTTTTTTATGAATCGAATTATCTTTTTCACGCGCCAGCCAATGCCGACTTTCAGTTTTTCTGCGAATCCCATTATTACACCTCTGACTTCTATAATTTCGTAAATGATATCTTCCATGCATTTCGGATCTGTAAAAATTTATTTTACTTCGCCGGAATACAGATATCCAAAACTTTCTTACTGGTATCAGGTCCATCCAGATAATTAAATTTCTGATTGAATGACTGATATTTTTCATCTACCGTAAAGTTAGCAAACAGATTCGTGATGGCATCCGCAAGCTTGCTTTCTTCCTGAATAATTGGTCCTGGAAGTTCTTCCAGCTCCAGATAGAAGCCGCGGATCTGGTTCATATATTCATCCAGATCATACATATAGAACAATACCGGTCTTTTCAAATTTGCAAAATCAAAAAATGCACTGGAATAATCGGTTATCAGCATATCGCTGACAACATACAGTTCATTGATATCATTATGTTCCGATACGTCCACGATTCTTTCCGGATAGCGGTATTCACCCGTGAATTTATTCAGGTGATGGGTACGGAATAAAATTACGTATTCATCTCCCAGTTTCTCCGCCAGGGCATCCAGATCCACATGCTGCTGATAGAGATATCCCTGTCCTTCCACATACTGATTATCTCTCCAGGTTGGAACGTATAAGATCGCCTTTTTATCCTTCCCGATATGGAGCTGTTCTTTTAAACGCTCCACATCCTGACTGGTGTGTGTGAAAAGAAAATCATTTCTGGGATATCCGGTTTCCAGGAGAATCCCTTCTTTACCGAACCGGGAAATTCCAAAAGAAGTATCAAATTTTTCACTTGCAAACTTAGAAGGAGACAGGAAATAATCCAGCTTCTTCACATGCTGTTTGTATTTATGATAGTTTTCCTTTAGGGAACGTTTTTTATCACTGTCAAATTCAATATCCAGTCCAAGCCTTTTTAAAGGGGTACCATGCCATGTCTGTATGACTACCTGGTCCCTCTTCGGATAAAGATAGTTGGTCACAGATGCATTGCATACCCAGTATTTCGCTTTCGCATGATATTCATAATACTTTTTGGAACGCACTTTTGTAATAAAAGTATTTTTGTTTTCTTTTAAAAACTCAAAATTCTTTGTATTCTTAAACACCCATACAAATTGAAAATCTTTATAAGCTTCATCTGCCAGCATCGCCTCATACAATGCCCTTGGGCTGTCACCATACTGTGAGCCGAAAAAGCCCGTAAAGATAACCATATGGCTGTCTGTTGGTGTCTTAATACCATACCAGGTACATTTCAGTCTACGCATCAAATACACATATTTCCGGTAGAATTTTAATACTGCAGGATGATTGCTGCTGCATTTTTTCAGAGTTCTTTTTATTTTACCATGCAGTCTCCCTGCTAAACTTTTGTTCTTTGACATGCCTAATGCCTCCTTACTGCATAAATTCTTCATATACCGGCAAAACTTCTTCTGCAGTTCCAAGCATCTTAACTTCCCCGTCATGGAGCCACAGGATCCGGTCACACAGTGATCTGAGGGTATCGTTATTATGGGATACAATGACTACGGTACGATCCTTTTCACTGATCAGTTCTTTCATCTTGCGGTAACTCTTCTTTTTGAATTTTGCATCACCAACACTTAATACTTCGTCAATGAGCATTATGTCGGTCTTTAAAATAGCGGTAATGGAAAATGCCAGCTTGGAATACATACCGCTGGAATAGGTCTTCACCGGCATGTTAATAAATTTACCAAGTCCTGCAAATTCTATAATCTCTGGCATCTGTCTGCGAACCTCTTCTTCCGTAAATCCAAGGAGCATACCGGAAAGCATAATATTTTCCTTACCGGACAGGCTTTTCTGAAAACCAACTCCAATGGACAGGAGTGATACGGTATGTCCAAAGAGGTCAATGGTTCCGGAATCCGGTGAGAAAATTCCCGCAATCGCCCGGAGCATTGTGGATTTTCCACTGCCGTTCTTCCCAACAATACCGAGAATTTCTCCTTCCCGCACCTGAAAAGAAACATTTTTTACCGCCTCATGGACTTCCGTCTTTGTCTTCTTTAATTTAAAAAAGTTCTTTTTGATGGAATATGCATTTAAGCATTTATAAGAAATATTCAGGTCTTCCACCTTAATCGCATTTTCAACACTCATCTATATCACCTTCACGTAACTGTTCTCATATTTGTAAATCACCCGCACACCTATGCACGACAGAACAAAACCGATCACCAGCCACATTAACATAAATTTATGGTGAGGGAACTGGGAATACAGCATTGTGCGTCTCAGAGAATACATTATAAATGCAGCAGGGTTAAAATTAAGCAGGAGATTCTTAATAGGTGCCGGTATCTGATTCATAGAATCTATTGCATAAAATACTCCTGACATATAAAAGATCAATTTCAAAAATACCGTCAAAATATTCTGCAGGTCTTCGATAAATACACCAAAATGGCATACGATTGCACTTATACCAAAGGTAAACAGACAAAGAATCAGGATCAGCGGTATGAAATATAAGATCTTAAAACTAAATGGTACTCTCCAGATAACCATCATGATAATTACCAGTCCAAAAGAAACCATCATTTTAAATCCGTTTACCAGCATATTTTTTAAAATCAGCATATATTTTGGTACATACACTTTAGAAACAACCGCACTATTGCTTTTTACAACCCTTACACTGCTGATGACCACCTTATTGAAGAAATTCCAGACAGAAAGGCCGATAAATACATAGATTGGGAAAAAATCTATTTTTTTATTGCTGAACACTATCTGAGCAATAAAAGTATATACCATCATAAAAAGCAGCGGATCTAATATCCACCACAGCCAGTTTAAATAAGAACTGGCAACTTCCGATTTCAGCTCAGATCTGGCAGCATACATGGTATATTGATAAAATTTTTTAATATCATTAATAAATCGTTTCATGAATTTTCCGGCTCCTATTTCTTTAAATCCTGTTTTATCTGGGTTGTGGAAATCTCAGGCGTTCTGGGCAGATATACCACATCACAGTATTCTTTCAGGAAATCAAACTTTCCTTCCCAGTCATCCCCCATTACAAAGGTATCCACTTTGAATTCTTTCACATCACTGATCTTCTGGTCCCAGGAATTTTCAGGGATCACAAGATCCACGTAGCGGATCGACTCCAGCAGACGTTTTCTTTCACTATATGGAAAATAACATTTTTTCTGTTTTTCATCCCAGTTAAATTCATCCGTAGACAATGCTACGATCAGGTAGTCTCCAAGCGCCTTGGCTCTCTGAAGCAGATTAACATGTCCATAATGGAGTAAATCATATGTTCCATAGGTAATAATTTTTTTCATCTTTATGCCCATTGCATACCGCAGGTTTTCTGCGATACTGCCACAAATAAAACAAGTTGAAAGAATTACAGCGTGGCTTCCTTTCCATTTCTTATTTTTTCTTTCAACGTTTCACCTCATCTAAATGTACGTTCCGTAATAAACATTCCAGATATTATATCATACAACATTTCCAGGTGCAACTCCCGGCGCAGTTTCACAGATGTTTCAAATTTCATGACACGTCTGCCTCACTGCCTGAACATATCACGCATCATCCCCTCTTAGGATCTGATACAGGTTTCCAGCACGGCACGGCTTGCATTTTCTCCGTAGTGCGGATTGTAAATTTCATTGAATTGTCTGTACTTTTCATCATACCGGAACTCGTCCATAGCTTCCCGGATAGCACCGGGCAATTCCTCTTCTGTCTTTATAATTTTCCCTGGCAGGGTGTCCACATCTATATAAAAGTCCCGCATCTCGTTTTTATACTGTTCAAAATCATACATGTAGTAAATGATTGGCCTCTTCAGGTTAGCGTAATCAAAGAATACACTGGAATAATCCGTCATCAGCAAATCACTGACAATATACAGATCATTAATATCTCCATACTCTGAAACGTCGATGACAAATCCTTCAAACTGCTTTAGATCAATGACATTTTTAATGAAGTAATGGGTCCGGAACAAGATGACACATTCTTCTTTAAATTTTTCCTGCAGAACTGCAAAATCCAGTCCAAGGCTATAGGTACATCCAATGCCCACCTCCTGCATGCTGTCACGCCAGGTAGGTGCATACAGAATCACCTTTTTCCCTTGTGGGATATGAAGTTTACGCTTGATTGCTTCTGCCTGGTCTTCTGTATACTGATACAGAAAATCATTTCTGGGATACCCTTTTTCCACAAAAATATCCGCTTTTCCTAGCGCTTTCAGATTAAATGCGGATGTAATCTTTTCTGTATAGAACGGTGACGGAGATATAATATAATCATATTTCATAGCATCGTATTCATACTCTCTGTTCAGTTCCCGTTCTTCCTGGGCACCGCCTTTATGCACTTTCACATCAAACCCTAATCGCTTCAGCGGCGTACCGTGCCAGCACTGAATATAGACCTGATCCTTCTTTTTCTGTATTTCATCCAGCATCCTGCTGTTTGTCACCCAGTATTTTGCCTGTGCCGCATAACGGAAATACTTTTTACTTCTATGCCGGATCACTATGGTATCTTTTCTATCCGCTAAATCCCGGTGGCACTCAGGATCTTCAAAGGCCCATACTTTCTTATATTCGTCATACCTGCTGTCCCGGATCATCTCTTCATAGACCGCCTTTGGACTGCAGCTGTAACTCTTACCCTTATAGGCCTCAAATAAAATTAATTTTTCCTGGGTAGCATAACGCCTTTCATACTCCAGCTTGTTACGCGTCCTCCGGTAAAAACTGCGCAGCCTTACACAACCTTCCCGCACAGCGGGATTGGCGCTTAGCATTTTCAGTATTTCTCTTTTCATGGGTACCTCTTTTTCTTTCATTTCAAACACGTTCCAGCCCCTTTAGAGACTGCTTTAAATTGCTCCTATTTGCTAATGCCCGCAAATTCCAGCAGCCTTCTGCAGTTCCCTCCGCCTTTGTAATGATTTACCTTATCATTAATTTCAAGACGTTTTTCCTTATAAGCATCCTCACCTGCAATACAATCTTCTAAAAATCCATAGAAACCTTTCTGGCTTTCAATAATCTCTCCAGGCATGTAATCCAGGGGATTGTCCACTACAAAACCTCTGTGGCTTCCATATTCTTTCATGTCTTCTATGATAAAAGCTTCCGGTTTATCCAGAAGTAAATAATCAAAATATACAGATGAATAATCGGTAATCAAGGCATCGGTATCTTTCAGCAGTCGATACAAACGGACTCTTTTCTGATCCAGATAAGCATTTGTCAGTATCTTAATATTGCTCATATCCTTAATCGCCAGCGCCTCCAGATTCTGTGCCGGATGGAGTTTGATCAGCAGCAGGCTGTTATGCTCCTTCATAAAAGCATTTAGTTTTGTAAAGCTCTCTGCCGTATGAAACAAGGGAATGCCTGCATTTTTTACATAGTCCTCACTAGAATCCATAATCAGCTTATCCCGTGAAATACGATAGGTCGGCATCCAGGCAAATACCTTTTGATAATCTCCCTTTACAATTGAAAGCTTATGAAATTCATCTTTTTTTGAAAACAAATCATCATTCCGAGGATGTCCGGCAATGATTACCTGATTCAGTTTGCAGTTAAAAGCTTCCGCCATAATCGGACGGAACATTTCACTTGGCGCTGTTAAATAGGTAAAAAAATCATAGTGGTAATCTCCCAGCTTGTCCTCCAGCATATGATTGATCTTTTTTAAAGGGGTTCCATGCCAGTAGTCAATCGACACCTGATCTTTTGTGGGCATGATTGCCAGAATTTCCCCATGGTAAAAAATAAATCCCGACGTCATAATTTCCTTTAAACTTCCCGCCAGATTTACAAACCGGACATTTTTTCTCACCAGTTTCTGATAGTCCCGGGGTCTGCCAACTGCACAGACAATCTCATATTTTTCATAAAATTTATACTTCATCAGATAGCAGAACAGTGTTTCGCTGTTATCATAAAGTTCTCCTTTACAGAAGATCAGGATTTTTCTCTTATTTTTAGGAATCACCTTATTTACTGCCGATAATACTGATCCTCCGGCAAAATATATTTTCCGTTTTGCTTTTCCTTTAACCATAAACGCTCCTACTTTGTCTTTCTTAAAATTACTTCATAGAATTTCTTCCGGAAGCCATTGGGTAAAATGCAGATCAGAACCTGTCCGCCTGCCGAAATCAGAAAATCCATCCAGGTAGAAATACCGTTCTTCTTTAAATACCACCTGAACTTCACTGCCAGTTTTGCATAAGCCATACCGCCCCGTCTTGCAAACATGCTCTCTCCTGTTCGCACATAAACAAGCGGCTCTTGTATATTATATCCAACAGCACCGTTTTTCAACATTCTGGCCCAGAGATAATAGTCCTCAAAATAAGGGAAGTCCTGATAACCACCGGCCTTTATCACCGCGCTTTTACGATACATCACCGTTACGTGGTTAAATGGATTTCTCCTGCCTGCACACTTTAAAATGGCCTCATTGGTCTTCGGCGTTACCCTTTTCCCGGAGATTTCATGCATATCACTTGCAAATTCCTCGATAATCCCACCTGTAATGTCCACCTGTTTTTTATTAAATATATAGAGCTGCTTCTCACAACGGTCATTCCGGCTGATATCATCGCTGTCCATGCGGGCAATCAACTCATTTCTGCAATGCTTTATTCCGGTCTGCAGCGCCGGCCCCAGTCCGCCGCATTCCTTTAAACGTACAACAAGGAACACCTCCGGATATTGCTCCTGGAAATGTTCCACCACTTCGTCTAATGCTTCTGTTAAAGGTCCGTCACAGACCAGTACAAACTGGTCCGGAAGCACTGTCTGATCCATCATACTGGAAATTGCCGCTTTTAAAAATGCGGGTTCTTCCTTTTTATATACAGACATTAATACAGAATATTTATTTATTTGTTCTCTTTTTTTGCTTCTTCCTCTTTTGTCGCCGCTGTCACCTGCCATGCCTCTACTCCTTCCGTATTTTCTTTCTGAAAGAGAATTTTAACTGTCATCAGCATAAGCTTCCAGTCCAAAAGATAGGTATAATTTTCAATATACGCTAAATCCAGTTTGAGCTTATCGTAAGGAGTGGTATTATACTTACCATACACCTGTGCATATCCGGTGAGTCCGGCCTTCACCTTTAAGCGGTAATCGAACTCCGGAATCTTTTCTTTGTATTCCTTTGTAATCTGCGGACGCTCCGGTCTTGGACCCACCAGAGACATATCCCCTTTCAAAATATTGAATAACTGAGGCAGCTCATCAAAATGAATGTTACGGAGCACCCTTCCAACCGGTGTTACCCTGCTGTCCTGCTTCATCGCAAGGCGTGCTCCCTCTTTCTCAGAATCTACTCTCATGCTTCGAAACTTCAGTACATAAAATGTCCTGCCGCGCTCGGTCAGTCGTTCCTGACGGTAAAACACAGGACCTCTGTCATAGCATTTGATTAAAAGCGCAATGATCAGCATAAACGGAGATGCAATTACAACTCCAAGACCGGAAATAATAATATCGGTCAGACGTTTTGCCGTCTTCTGTTCAATCGTAAGGCCTCTGTTGCGAAACAGCAGAAGCGGTGTATCAAACAGATGTATGCTGTCGGAACTCATAATCATTACATCCGATATTTTTGGAATACAGTAACACCGGATATCTTTTTCAAAACAGTATTTTAACAGCAGATTTCTTTCATGGGAAGGCATATCTCCCAGAATTACTGCCTTATAGCAATCAATTTTACTTTTCAGCTTATCCATGCCATCTCCCAGATGAATAGACTCGCAAATATCATATTTATCTTCCCTGGAGGAAATCTTGCGGATCAGATCCTTTGGATTTTTCTCTCCGTATATCAGCAGCATCTTCCTTGGGGGATATATATGCACGTAAATCCAGCGCATCATAAGCACCCACAAAACGACGATTACTAAATCAATTGCCGTAATATAGAACATCGGCAGCACATGCGCTCCAAAAGTCCAGCGGCCAATCAATGCCATCTGCAGGTAAGTTATTCCGTTCACACATAATACGGATGCAATCTGGGAATAGAGCACATCAAGTACCCTTAAATAACCTACTTTGAATCCTCCGTACAATTTGTAGAAGAAAAACAGCATCAGTGCATACATTCCCACAACTACCCAGTTACCTCTTACAAACGTTGTACGGATAACCCCTCTGGAGTCATAATAGGAAAACCAGACATATGCATATATTGCTGTCTGTACTGCCAGAATAAGCGCAGAAGCAAAAAACATGATGACTCTTTTATATTGTTCTCTTCTCTCCACTAATATTTACCCCTCTTTATTTTTCAATGGTTCATCATAATTATACATCAATACTTGCCAGACTCTATATTACAACAAATTTTACAAAAATACAACAAAAAAGACGTGGCAATCTCAGGCATTATTGGAACTGGCTGTCTCTTCTTTGGGTGTTAACGGTGCAGTATCCTTATAGATTATATAACCATTGGTCTGTCCAATTGCCTTAAACTTCCTTAATTCTATTTTCTTTTTTGAGTCCGCCGTGTCATAATATACCAGATAATTGCACCCGGCCTTTCTCGCCTGCCTGATGATGACCCTGAAATCCGGATTTTCCGATATCATCTGTTCATGTATTTTCCTGTCTCTCTTGCTAAATCTTCCTTTTCTTCCGTATGCCAGTCCAATGCCTGCATCATACTGGCGTATATAACCAGCCAGATCATCGGGAACCACAGCCTTTACCGTCTCACCTTCACCACGGTTCTGTGTAATGATTTCACAGATAGCGTTTGCTGCCGAAGGCAGTTTCTGCAGATTTTCCGTCTTATGAAGAACTGTCCCTGAGACGTAGACAAAATTTCCGGTTACGGCAAGAACACCCATCAGCGCCACAAGCATAACCCCTCTTTTTAATTTTGTATTCTGTGAATACCAGGCTCTTACTGCCACATAGGATAAAACAAGGGGTATGGGCAGCAGCCAGAACATCCGCCAGTAAACATCTCTTCCCACACAGTAATCCATAATAATTTTAGCTGTCAGAGGAAAGAAATAGATGCATCCAAAAGTTACCGCATATCCCACAAATAATTTTTTATTTTCTTTTTCTGCTTTACTACAGGCAATGTAGATAATTGCCGCAAGAAATAATCCCACATGCATGCCGTCAGCCACATACATCCTGTAACGTTCTAATGTCAATCCAAATATCTCCAGCATGTATACAGCCTCCTAACGTATCAAAAGATACATTCCCGCACAAATCAGGCAGGGAATGCAGCATATTACTGCTTTTATAAATTTTCCTAAGTCTCTGCCGCCAATCCCATACAGAATTGCAAAAATGCCAACCATAACCGGCGCCAGCATGATTCCCATGGATGAAACCAGACAGCAGGAAAGCAGAAGGCAAAACAATAATGACCATTCACGCAGGCTGCCGTTTTCTTTCAGCAGACGGATACACATGTAGAAAAGTGCCGGAAGCAGAATCGCTGCCAATACCGCTTTCCCCTGCCAGATACGCACCAGCATAAACGTCCCCTGGGTGTACACGGAATAATAGGAAAACACGTGTATTACGGAAAGGAAGCACAGGAACAGCCCACTTGCCTTGCGGTCCCCCGCAAACAGTTTTTCACCTAAGAGGGAATATACCATATAAGCCAATGGCACGAAAAACACCGGCATAATCGTATGTGCAACAATTGCCGGATGCATCTGCACGCTTTCACTGATAAATGCCAGGAAGATTGGAAATGGAGAAAGAACATAGCGGGAAGGCAGACTTTTTAGCAGGTCTCCCGTATAAGCATCAAAACGAAACATTCCATTTGTATGCACTGTGGTTGTAGCCGTTGCCACATAAAAGGCATCATCCAGATCGTCCAGCCTGAAAATCAGGTACGCCGCTACCTGCACTGCAATCAAAATCAGCGCCAGATAGACAGACCAGGGGGTTTCTTTCATGCCTTTCCACTGGAATACCACCATTTCTTTCGTTCTTCTTACATTTAAAATAATGGAAATTACTGCAAGCAGCAGCATACTTCCGCCATAGATATACATCAGTACATGAAAACTGACTTCTGCGAAAATAAGGGGAAGCGCCAGCACTTCAAACACGGCAAACATGGTAATATAACCATACAGCGCCGCCATTTTTAAACTATTTTTTTCTTTATCTTCCACCCGGGTAAACAGCATACCGATACACACCGGTATTACTGCAAACCACAGGAGGATGAGTAAGGCTTTTACCAGATACACGTCCTACCACCTTTTCTTACGGTCAGCGCAGTAATTGCGCAGACCTGATATATAAGTTACAGTGTTTTCATATATGCAGCCAGGGCATCTTCCCAGGGCGCAAAGCTGTAATCTGTAGTCAGCTTCAGCATATAGTTTTCCAGTACAGAATAAGCCGGACGTACGGCCGGGGTTGGATATTCTGCAGTAGTAATACTATCCACCTTTGTATCTTTACCTGCCAGGCGGAATATTTCCTTTGCAAAATCTGCCCAGCTGCACATACCCTCGCAGGTACCGTGAAAAATCCCATAATTAGATGTCGGAATGAGATATTTAATTGCTTTTGCCAGTTCAACCGCACTGGTAGGTGTACCATACTGGTCTCCCACAACCCTTACCGTGTCGTTTGTCTCCGCCAGACGAAGCATGGTTTTCACAAAATTCTTTCCTTCTCCATAGAGCCATGCGGTACGTATTATAAAGAAGTCTTTGGCAAACTGCTGTACAAACTGTTCTCCCGCCAGCTTCGTTGCCCCATACATCCCCTGTGGGTTTGGCGCATCAAATTCCATATATGGTTTTGTTCCATTTCCTTCAAATACATAATCGGTAGAGACATGTACCATTTTAGCACCTGTTTTCGCCGCTGCAATACTTAAGTTTCTGGGGCCGATGGCATTAATGCGATATGCCGCATCCTGCTGGGATTCACATAGGTCCACGGCAGTATGTGCCGCACAGTTAATGATTACATCCGGTTTTACTTCCTCAATGACAGACATTACCTTATCAATATTAGTAATATCCAACTCCATTACATCGGGCTGAAATACATCTGTATTGATAATTTCTACATCCGCATCGTCTGCATACTGCTGATTAATTGCTCTTCCTAATTGTCCGTTACATCCTGTTACTAAAATTTTCATGTTTTTATTCTCCTTTTATTTTTTCGTAATTTTTAACTATATAAATTATCGGTACTGTTTAGCATTCTATCTGCTGGTAAAAATTATCTTGTTATGACTTTCTGGAAGATTTCCCAGACTACCATAAACTGTATCAGCCCAACGCTCATGATCAGATTCATGTTAATGCTCTTTTTCAGGGTTATATTTCTGCTTCGCAGAAGGAGTACCACAAGCGGGAGCACCGGAAGGAAATACCTTCCCTGAGTTCCTTCAATTACTTTAGAACCAAATGGCGTCCATGTCAATAAGAACACCATCATCAGTGCACCAATAACCCCGGCACTGATCAGTGCCATGATCCACTTATCCTTTTTTTCCAGATAAAACGGTTCTTTTTCTTTTACAAACACAGAAAGTATCAATATAATTGCCAGTGCAAAAATCAGAACATCTGAAACTTTTATATCCAGCCAGCCCAGTTGCCCGCCCATCATTGTTTCAAAATAAAAATCCGCATATTTCCGAAATGATTCGTAATACATCTGGATAATCGTGAATGGCTGGGATAACAGCCCACTTAAAGTGTACCCGGAACTTTCAACATAAGACAGGGTATTTTCCTGTCTGCTCAGATATTCTGCCATTGTAACAAGTCGAACGACAGCCAATGACAGCACCCCTCCCGCACAGACGCTTAATCTTCCCAGAATACAGCCGATTCTGGTAGCCGATTTCTTAACCGGGATCAAAAGTACCAACAGGCATAAAAGCACGTAGACAATCTTGCAGGGTGCCATTAGCACAGCCAGAATAATTAGTAATATCCAGTCTGCCCGGTCAACATTATCCTTTTCATATGCCAGATAAAGGCAATGTGCGGTAAACCATGCGCATATTCCTATAATAAAGGAATCATAAGAGAAAGATCCGCCTAATTCCAGGGAAATCGGAAGCAGTAAAACCGTCAGCATCAGTACTTTTGCAAATGGCATCCGCTTTACTGCAAAATATCCGCACAACAGGTAAAATGCCAGCGCAAACAGTCTTCCCAGCATTAATAAACCTACATTTCCTATATTCAGCAGCCGGGCAAGAGAAATGCCTATAATCTGAGGTGTATATACAAATGCAGGTACTCCTGACAATGGCCCACCCGGAAAAGCAGACAGTCCCTTTGCTCCTGCAGTATCAAGAAGATGATCTGCAACCAGTCCGTAAGTTTCCGTATCCGGACGCTTCTCCAGGACTCCCATTAACAGATCGTCCTCTCTTGCAATAGTATTCCCTTCATCATTCACCGCTTCTTTTCCCATTAAACTATTAGAAAACGCATAGGCAGTATAGATATGTGCCTGTTCATCCGGCGTTGAATAAGGCGGAAGAACAAAGATATAGAGTACGCCCAGGCAGATACCCATTAACAGAAACAGCCTGTGAGCCTCCCACTTCATGCCATATCCCAAAAACCAGAGCAATACCAGCATTGCAAAAAGTACAACTGTGATACCCACAAAATAAATTTTCAAATAGGACTGGTCACCATACGTAAAGGTTATATGCAGGCTTCCTTCTTTTTTCTGTCTTCCTACAATTAATTTCTGTCCTTTTATAGATTTGTCAGACTGGTAAACCGTAACTGCATTCCCTGCAGTCCCATCTTCCGAAGCAATCGTTAATATAAACTCCTCTTTCTCTTTTACTTCAATGGTATTTTTCAGAACAAATTCCACCGGGGTATTATCCTTAAGATCTTCCGTGGAGACATCCCAGTTTCCCACTAATATACCTGACTTTATATTCTTCAGCTGAATATTCAAGTGAGCATCATTTTTCCTGTCATAAGTAGCAAAAGTCAGCCTGATTCCGGAAAAACTGACGTTTTCCATTCGGAAACTCTGTTCAATCTTGGTATCTTTAGTGATCTCACCAACTACTGCTTTGTTGCCTCCAATTTTAAAAATCTCTCTGGGCCGGTTCAGACTGGGGCTGACGTATTCCCGGTACATCACGACAGTATGAAATATAAGCATCAGGAAAACCGCAAAAATCAGCACCGGAAAGAATATATTCTGCTTCTTTCTATATTTCTCCCTATTCATCTGCCTGCTCCTTTATCTTCATTTCTTTCATCTGCATCTCCTGCATCGTCCGCTCAAGCAGCGCCTGATGCTGGGCAAGAGCTTTTACACGTTTTGAAAGTCTGGAAACCGCAAGGCTCAATGAGAAAATAATAACCAGTGAAAAACAAAAGCCCATAAAAAATATCATATTGACCGGCAGGGATACGCCCAGCAGGTTCGTAAGCCGGTCAGTCAAAACCGGAAAACAGGTTAATACCGTTACACCAATTGCCAGTAAAGTCCACGGCAAAGCATATCTTAAGCTAATCGTTCTTTTTTTTACCATACATGCCAGCACAATCAGTGCTGCAGCAACAGTAATCATAATGATAATCTGCGATCTGATACTCATATTCACACCTCTCTGCCTGCATGGGAATCACAGCAGGACGCATTTACATAAAAGCAATTTTCTTTCAACCTCAGCCTCTCCATGCGGCCATAAAAATAGCCAGAGTTACCTTTATCATATAATACACCGACTTCAAGGGCGATATGGAAGATACCCCCTCCTCCCGCTGTTTCATGACAACCGGTACCTCACCGATTTTTCTGCCTGCTTTAATAATTGCTACCGCACTTTCAGGCTCTGGATAATCCTTGGGATATTCCCTTGTAAATACTTCTATTACATCACGGCTCATCATACGCATTCCTGACGTAGGATCTGTAATCCTCACCTTGGTCAGTGCATAAATCAGCCAGGAAAAATATCGAATTCCCATTCTTCGGATTCCGGAAGACTGAAATCCCTGTTTTTCTATAAATCTTGACCCAATCACCATATCAATCTGATTACAGATGAGACTTTGCTCCATCTCTTTTAAGAATCGGGCATCATGCTGTCCATCTCCATCCATCTGCACCGCCAAATCATATCCTCTGCTGGCAGCATAGAGAAGACCGGTCTGCACCGCCCCTCCAATCCCAAGATTAACCGGCAGATGAATCACGGAAAAATCATGTTCTTCACAAATATCCTTTGTATTATCAGTTGAACAGTCATTGATAATGACATAGTCATAATCCGGTGCCTGTTCCTGAATACTCCGGACCGTTGAATAAATACTGGCGCCTTCGTTATAGGCTGGTATAATAATCAGTTTCTTCATAGGTGCTCCCCAACTACATATTATTTGATTCCTCACTTCTCCCGTAAACAGAAGCTAAAAGCTTTGCAACCGGCAATGGCCAGAATTTACGGAACATGGCGATATCCTCGTCCCGCCTGCCCGTATCTTCAATAATTCTGGTAGTCGCAGATTCTTCATGTATCCGGTGATACACCAGACGCTTCTTACAGTAAAGAAAAGCCCCTTCCTCCCTGGAAATCTTCTCCCATGCCTGCCAGTCTTCATTACTTCGAAAACCCGGCTGAAACACAGGTGCTTTTACATTTTCTTTTGCAAATCCCACAGACGGACAGCAAATCGGTGAACCCAGGGAAAGAATTCTCCTTCGGATAAACCTGCTGTTCTTTGCCGCCTTTATTTCCATTGGAATCAGCATCAGCCTTTTCACTTTTAATAATGTGTTTGAAACAACGATTTTCCCTTTTCTGATTTCCCCGTAATCAGTAAAAAAAATCAATGGCCGTTTTGCCGAATCCATCATCCTGCATAGTTCTTCTGTATATTTTTCATGATAGATATCATCCTGATGGGCGATCGTAACATACCTGGTGTCAGCCTTTTCATATGCAAAATTCCAGTCCTGGATGATTCCCTTTTCTCCTCTGTTTATAAACAGTGATATCTCATTTTCCCTGCTGATACGCTCTATATAGGTGCTGGGTGTTGAAGTCACCATAATGATTCTGCCGGGATGTGACTGCTTTTTCAGTGAGCGAATACATGCCGCAAGATAGGGGCTGTCCCCATAGGCACATATTGCAAATGTGTGTTCATAATTATCTTTCATATTTATACCCATTACATATTACAGACGAATCTGCAATACTGCTATTTCTTTTTTCTTTCAGCCTGGCAGTCCATAAAACCTGGTTACTTTCGGCCAGAGTTATTGTATCATAAAATTAAGATCTTGACAACGACGCTGATTTTCCGATCCGATTCTGCAGAAATACAAACAAAAGTACAATTTCAACGGTAAGACCCAGAATCGTAGCAAAACTCGTGCCCTGCATGCCCCATAACTTTATGAAAACTACCGATGATACTGCTCCTGACACAACGGCAGCTACATTACTGATGATCAGTCCTCTAAAGTCCTTAACAACCGTCAGTACACCGCACAGCAGCCAGCTGAATGCAGTGAGAATGGTACACGCTACCAGCGGCAGTAACAAATCAGTATAAGGCAGTATTTTTTCTCCGATTAATATCAGAAGCCCCCACTCCCCTAAAAGCGCTGCACCTGCCATAGCAGCCACAGATACTGCTCCTACTACTTTTACACAGGTGAACAGAAGCTTCCAGAATCCAGCCCGGTCCCCTGCATGATACTTTTCCGCAAAAGCCGTTACGAAAGGATTAAAAATGTAAGTAGATGCCATCTGCACAACCAGGGTAGGCGCCGCAATTGCCGCATACACACCCAGCTTGTCATTTCCGCAGAATTTCTCCAGGAAATACCTTGGAATAGAGCTGATTGCAGCGTTTAGAAACAAATAAACCACTAACGGAAAACACCTGATAAGCAATTCCTGTACTTTTTTTAAATTACCATCAGATTTTATATTGGTTATACGCTTCACATTCCTGCGGTCATAGAATATAATAACGAGAAATGTAGAAAGCGCCATTGCCCCAAAAGCAACCGGAAGACTATTGAATAATCCCAGAAAAACTAAATAAGAGCAAAGCATTACCACACCGCGGATTACCATAGATTTTCCCAGATAATCCATACGCCAGTATTTTTGAAAAAATCCGGCATAGACATCAAAAAGAGCTTCTCCCAGACGGAAGACCATATAGATTATAATACTTAAACTGGATATCTTGTCGTATCGGTTTATCACTACAAATGCTGTACAAAGAATAAATGCTGTTAAACCGGTCGCTGCCCTGCTCAGTACATAGGTTCCCTGGGAATATTCATTCTCCGTATCTGCCACCTGGAAAGTACGCATCCCATAGACTGCTATGCTATAGAACATATTGGTTATGGACATAGCCAATGTCAGAATACCTGAATTTTCAAATCCGGATATACGGATCACCAGAACGCTCAAAAGCCATTGACACCCCAGATAAACCAGACTTCCCCAGGTATTCCAGAGAATACTGGTTTTAATCGACATTTTTTTATCTTCCATAGTCATCCCTTACTTTTTATCAGGCACTTCTGCTTCCTGTTTCCCAAAATCCAACTGGTATGGACAATGATTATACCTTTTTTCCACCGGTGGAAGCTGCATATAATCGCCATAATAAGCAGACAGCATTTCGTGCATATCATTGGGAAACGTGAGTTCCAGATGTTCAAACTTCATCTTCTTCAACGGATACAAATCTTTCCTGTCTATCATGCTTGCAAAGGGTCTCGCCTCAGGCAGGTATGCCAGCCTTTTAGTCTTCTGCTTATTATATTTCGTACAGCATCTCTTTCCACGCAAAAAAACGCCTCTCTTGGAAATATGCATCGCTTTCATAAGCTTGTTCCCAACCTGGCACGCAGCCAAAACCAATTTTAATTTTTTACCTTCCAGCAAAAGGCTTGGCTTTGAAATACTGCATAAAATCAGCAATTTACTGTAAATCCATGCCCCATATGCCTGAAGTTTCATCTTCCAATTACAGTCCGGAACATTGTCATAAGCATACAGATCCAGAAAAATCCCAAATTCACAATCCACATCCTTCATTGCGTATTCCCTGAAAACCGTTCCCTTTTTACACATACGCGCAGTAAAAAGCGGATAATTTTCATCGGAATCTCCGCGTAAAATCGTATATTTATCTTTCAGTTCCTCTCCTGCAAGTTTACAAAACCGCTCATAATTTTTTCTTGTAAATGCCAGATCTATGTCGTCATCCCAGGGAATAAACCCCTGATGCCGCAGTGCTCCGATTGCAGTTCCTCCAATTCCAAAATACGGTATCTTATGCTTCTCACAAAAATCCACAAAATCCTCCAGCATCTCCAGCTCCGTTGCCTGAAGCCTGCGAAGTGTCTCATCATCATATTTCTTTCGCTGCATAATTTTCCCCTCAAAATGTATTTATTACAAATCTTTTAATTCCTGTTAATTATAATATAACATTTTAATAAGAATTAGACAACTGTTAATTGTGATGAGGGATGTTACAAAAATGAAATTGGGTATTGCTGGGTAAGGGACGCATACAAGTTTTCCCCAGACACTTGTAAAGAACTTTCTCTTAGGGTATAATCTAACCTGTATCATATAATGCTGACTATGTCTGAATAAGGGGGAATGTCATACATTTTGCAGCAGTACTGATTTAATACCAATGAATAAGGGGATTTAGATAATGAAAAGAAAATTTAATGTAATGTTTACGGCAGTGGTTATCTGTCTGGCTTTTCTATGCCTGCCACTGGCAGCTGATGCATCCGCTAAGAGCAAAACACGGATTCATTTTATTTGTATTGAAGGCAATAACGATGCCATCCTGCTGGAGAGTAACGGACACTTTGGAATGGTGGATTCCGGCGAAGACAGTGACTTTCCAAATGGAAATAATTCGAAATACCCTATGCGTTCCGGTACCAACACTTCCGGGGGGCACGAACAGGAAGTCATTAAGTATTTGAAAAAGGTTGGCGTAAAGAAGCTGGATTTTTATATCGGCACTCATGCTCACAGCGACCATATTGGAAGCGGGGATGAGATTTTAAAAGCTTTTAAAACAGAACGCCTGTATCTCAATAAATACAGTGACAAATACATCTCAGTGAAAACAAATCTCTGGGACAACCAATATTGTTATGATACGCTGATCTCTGCAGCTAAGAGACGCGGTACGAAAATTATCCAGAACTTTTCCAAAAAATCGAATCGGGAATTTACCCTGGGAGATATGCAGATCGAAATTATGAATTATAAGCGCTCCACGGATTCCAAAGGAAACATCGCCAAACGGCCGGATGACAATTTTAATTCACTGGGTGTGAAAGTAACAGTAAATGACCTCACTGCTTTTTTAGCGGGAGATATCAACAATCTGGCACCTGATTACGATGAAAGTAAGCTGGCAAAACAACTGGGGCCTATTGATCTGTTAAAATTGGGACATCATGGTATCGGCGATGCCAATTCACCCAGCTATCTGCGTATGATATCACCGGATTATGCAGTTGCAACCGGTTTAATTACCAATATGTCCGCCTCCGTGAGAAATACGCTGAGCAATATAGAATGTAAGCTCTTTACCACAAACGGACAGCCAAAAAATTCAGCAATCATAGCCGATATGAGCAATGGTAATACACTGAATATGATCTCTCCCGGGAATCTGACCCTGAAAAAGAAAAAGGTCGGATCCAAAAAGCAGTCAGCTTTTTATACATCCAATAACAAAAAGTATTCCAGAAAGAACACCTGGATCTACTATAATGAAAACTACTATTACATAAACAGCAAAGGCTATATAGAAAGAAACAGCTGGAAAAAAGAAGGAAATTACTATTATTACCTGGATAACAATGGTATCATGCAGATGAATGCATCAAAAGTTCGTGGTATACCATACTCCTTTGATGCCAGCGGCAGACTGTCAGAGGGCGGCTGGACAAGGGGATCTACTTCCTGGTCCTATGCAGATAATACCGGAAGGGCTAAAACAGGTTGGGCAAAACTAGACGGCAAATGGTATTTCTTTAATAAATCAGGAGTCATGCAAACCGGATGGATTACCCTTAAGAAAAAACAGTATTTCTTAAGATCCAATGGACAGATGGCAGCCAATACCTGGGTTACCTTCGGCGGTGTTAAATATTATGTAGGCAGCGACGGTGTCATGCTCCGCAATACAAAGAAAAAAATCAAAGGCAAGATATACCGTTTTGATGACGGTGGAGTTTGTATCAATTATTAAACAGTATAAAAGAGCCGCATCGGTAGAACTTTACCGATACGGCTCTTTTCATGCTTTTATTTCTTATTTTTACAAACTCCGTTGGCATCAAACTTATATGTCTTCTTACCTATTTTTAATCTTTTTCCTACAGCTCTTACGCCATCTGACTTCACATAATACCATTTTTTCTTATAATGAATCCAGGACTTTGTCTGCATTTTTCCCTTTACGAGATAATACCACTTTCCGTTGCTTTTCAGCCAACCGTTTTTTGCAGAACCATCTGAACGAAGGTAATACCAGTTTTTTCCAAGCTTAATCCAACCGGTCTCCATATAACCCTTTTTATTGAAATAATAACGTTTTCCTTCAATGGTAACCCATTTTTTCTTAGGATAAGTACCATTGCCATAGCGATACCACCAGCCAACATTATCCTTGACCCAGCGATTTGACAATAGGACACCTTTTTCATTCAAAAATACGGTTTCTTTATTGATCACCTGTTTTCCGGTCAGGGCCGCGCCATTATCTCCAAAATAACAGGTTTTGCCGCCCAACGTCCGCTTTCCGGTAACCATATAACCATTTCCGCTGAAATAATACCATTTCCCCTTAATCTTCTTCCAGCGCTTTACCATGGAACCGTCCTTATTCAGATAACATTTCCTGCCCTTATAGGTGATCCATCCGGTCGCATTCTTTCCATCCCATTTTTTAAAATACCAGGTGCTGCCTTTCAAAGTCCAGCTACCGGCAGGAATTGCAATTATAACACCTTTTTCATCCAGGGATACTTTTTTCCCTCCTATGGTCTGCACTCCGGTCATAGCTTCTCCGGAGGGCTGAAAATAATGAATTTTACCGGATATCTTCTGTTTGCCTGTAAGCATGATTCCTCCGGCATTAAAGTAATATACCTTTCCGTCTATGGTCTGCCATCCGGTAGCTCTGCTTCCATCCTGCTTCACATAATATGTATTGCTGCCATCCTTTTTCCATCCGGTATCTACAGCCGGCGGCGGATTCGTTCCGGAAGAACCGGAATCTTTCTTTTTCAGTCCATAATATGCTGCAATTGCCTTGGCATCTGCAACACCAATCTTCTTGATCTTCGAATTGCTGCCGTAAAATTTCACACAGTCATTGGGATTATTGACAAACCCATGCTCAACGATCATTCCCGGAAATCCGGCAAGGACACATCTTCTTACGATTCCATAATAATCAGCCAGAGTCCCGTTTGGATACTGATCCCCTGTCTCCGATAATCGGTACTGTATTCCCTGATTCTTAAACCCTGCCGCATTCAGCTTATCCAGAATCGTATATGCGATATCGTGGGAAGCCTGTGTGATATCGCCCCGGTACTGACCTTTTGATAAAAATACCAAAGCCCCGGATACGCTGTACTGCTCATTACTGTTAGTGGAATTAATATGCTGGCTGATAAATACGGTCGCACCAACAGATGCTCCAAAATCCACTCGCTGATATAATTCCATATACTTGTCGGTAGAACGGGTCAGATATACCTTTACCCCTTCATACTTTTCCAGTTCTTTTTTCGTGTACTTGGAAATCTTTAGCGTAATATCTTTCTCAATATAAGCTTTTCCATTCCAGGTTCTGCACGCTCCTGATTCTGAGCCTCCATGCCCCGGATCCAGAACTACTGTAATTTGCCCATCCGAACCGGCTCTCGGTGCCGAATAACCTCGCAACTTTGGCGCTTGTGCACCCGCCAGTGCCTGCGCCTGGTTCAGTGCATTTGTAATTCCTGCAGAATCATCTGCCAGAACTCTTTTTACGGTATTCTCTTCTGCTTTTTGATCCGCATCAGACTGAACGCTTTTCGCCCTGCTTTTGGAAGATTCGCCATGGCTTCCTTCCACTTTTGAAACAGCAGTGTCACCGCTGGCACGATATGCTTTTAAATCAATATTCCGGTTAACACCTCCGCACACCAGCTCTATCCTGCTAAGGCTGGTATCCGCAAGCCCGCCTCCTTTAACAAGAAACGCAGCATAATTGCCGGATATCTCTGTAACATTCATTTCTCTTTCCGTTCCCGAACCATCCCGGTAATATAACCTGGCTCCGGTCAAAGTTCCATTTCCATCCGCAATCTCCGCCACGATCAACTGTCCCGCTTCACTTGCCATAGACTGCGGCTCCACGTACATCATTTTCAGAATATCTGTGGCTGGCTTTTGCTCCGCTGCGCCGGCAATTTCTGCCGGGATCATGCTAAAGAGCATGACAAATGTTAAAAGCCATGCAACAACTCGTACTCTCCTCTTCATATGCATCTTTTCCCCTGTCTTACCTTTTGTGTGTTAGCTAGTAACTATTACCATTATAATTTTGGAAATCATTATTGTCAAGAAATCATTACAAATTTATAAACTAATTATTACAGTTTATTTGTTAATTTTGCCATTATCCTGTTTGATTTCTTTTATAAAACTCACCACAACCAAAATCATAATAATCCCCAGAGGAAAAGCGGCAATAATGGAAATCGTCTGGAGCATGGATAACGTACTATCAGAAAACAAAAGTGCTATTGGTAGCAGCAGAAATACCAGTGCCCAGAATGCCCGGAGCTTCTTACGGGGTTCTTCTCTTGTTTCCATATTCTTTTCCGAGTACCCTGCCACAACCAGGGTAATTGCATCAAATGTACTTGCATAAAATGCAATCATCGCCAAAATCAGAATCAGCAGCACAACATCGGTTATCGGAAATTGCCCAAAAACCTGCATAATTACTTCTGATGGAGATTTTCCGGAAGCAAGCTGTCCAGCCAGATCCAGTTTACCGCTAGTCTGCAAATGCAGCCCGAATCCTCCGAACACAATGAAGGATGTATAGGTTCCAAGCAGTCCGCATGAAATCCCGCCAAAGATCGTCTGGCGCAGAGTCCTCCCTTCTGAAATCCTGGCAATAAAAAATGGAGTAGCCACAAACCAGGCGATCCAGTAAGCCCAATAGAATATCGTCCAGTCCTGCGGAAAACCGGAGCCGCCGCTTCCAGACAGACGAAGGGGATCCATCCACGTTGCCATACGGAAGAATTCATTCATAACCGTTCCAATAGCTGTTACTCCGGTTTCTATAATATAGATTTTCGGACCAAAAACTAAGAATACACCAATTAACAGAACAAAAATTACCACACAGATTCCCGCCAGATGGGAAATCGCTTTCATCCCTTTCATAACAGCCACAATGAAAACCAGGCCGATGACTGCCAGAATTACTATGGATAAAAATGGTGTGGGCTCAATCCCAAGTATTTTCCCCACAGCCTGGGCAATCAACGGAGTGGCCAGGGAAAATGTAGTTGCTGTTCCCGCCAGCAGACCTACGATGGAAAAAATATCAATTAACTTTCCTGCCTTTTTATCCACATGATCTTTTAAGACCGGTCTGCATGCTTCTGAGAGGGTTTGTCTTTTTCTCTTTTTCACAAACATCATATAGGCATAGGCACAGGCAGGCAAAAGATAAAATGCCCAGGGTATCGGACCCCAGTGAAACAACGGATAAGCAGAAGCATAATCCTGGTGCTGGGCAAGCGTCATCGCTTCTTTTGCAAATGGTTTTGCACTGTAGTAATAACACCATTCAATCAACGACCAGTAAACAATATCGGCAGCCATGGTAGAAGTAAAGATCATTGCACCCCAGCTAAAATTATTGTATCTGGGTTTTTCCAGATTTCCAAACCGGATATTTCCATGTCTGGAGAATGCCAGTCCGACTGCAGTAAATAAAATGCCCAGACCCAATATAATATAGAAGAAACCCAGTTTATTTACAAACACTTCCCGGAGCATACCGGTAATACTCCCGGCAGTTTCCGGAAACAGCATCAATACCACGGAAATAACAGCAATAATCCCTAATGGCAATAAGGTAATCGTCCAATCAATGGTTGGATCAAATCTTTTCTTTTTCATATTCTGCCTCATATTCTTTCTTCATGATTAAAGCTCTTAGGAATCTTCCTTCCCCATATGCTCCAAAATCTTCACCTTTCGTTTCTTTCGCAATTGTCCAGGCACTCCAAAGGACATCCTGGCAAATTTGAAACATCAAAAGCTTCTGTTTCTCCAGCCGCCCGGGTTCTTTCTCCAGATAATACTGTAAATACAATTCTTCTTCCTCTTTAGAAAATTCACATTCCAGCAAATGTGCCGCCACATCCCACAAGGGATCATTATATCCAGCATACTCCCAGTCAATCAGGTACATCCTGCCTTTCTCATCAGACACAAAATTTTCTGCTACCAGGTCATTATGACAAGGCCTGCGATCTGCCTTGATCTGATTCAGATCAGATTTCAGATGATAAAAAAATGATTCCAGCTCTTCAAATCCTTTATAAAATCTCCCGCCGTTTTTTAAAATCTCACGTTTATATTTATCATACTCCTCCCAGACATTGAAATCCCCCTGCAGTTTTACTTCAGAATTATGAAGCTTTTTCAAAATAGCCGTGGTTTTTCTCATATAAGCTTCCAGCCTGGCACTACCGGGATTTAACGTTCTGGCACCGGTTATGTATTCGGTGACTTTAACCCCTTTTACCGGGTCGAAATACAGAATGGGTGGATTTAATCCAAGTCCGGAAGCTATCCGGCTGTTATACTGTTCGGCACAACGATCAATAAATACTTCCGTACAGGCACCCGGTATCCGTAAAATATAATCCCTCCCTTTTACCCTTACAAAGAAATTCTGGTTGGTCATCCCTCCGCCTATGCTGACCTGTTCTATTTCCTCTTCCTTTAAATGCATACATTCCTGCAGTGTTTCTCTAGCCTTATTTTCCTTTCTTAAAACTGCTCTTTTCTTCATTTTAGGAAATAAAATACTGGATGCTTTCTGATACAGCGTCTCATTTTCTATCACACTCCAGATCAGATCATCCACCAGGATTCCGGCTATACGATAAATCCGACCTATACTTTCAATTGCATATTCATAATTCAAATATGGATTTTCATTCTTTCCATAATACTGCACCATTTTTTCAAACAGTTCCCCTGATATCTTACTGACACCAATCAGTTCAGCATCAATACGGTTCAATTGCTTAATATCCTTGGAAATACGGAAAATGCTCCCATTTTCATCCAGTTCCACATATGCCTCGTCCATGGAATCACTGGGGCCTGCAAGCAGCATACAGTTTTGCTCTTCTGATTTTAGAATCTTTTCAATTGCAACTTCTTCCAGGATCTGATTACTTTCTACCAAAAGAAAATCTTCCGTCAGATATGCTTCAGCCGCAAACAGGGAAGCCATCGTTCCGCTCCATTTATATCTATTGTTTTCCACCAGAATAATTCCCCGGTGGTCAAAATAAGTCTCATACTGTTCTTTCCGGTCCCCTACCACAACGACTATTTTCTCTATTCCCTGATTATGTAATGCCTGTATCATATGTTCAATCAGCGGCATTCCGCCAATCTCTAAAAGTCCTTCCGGTTTATCAAAGGCAGGATTATGCCCTGCCGCCAGAATTACTGCAAGCTTCACACCGTTTGCATTTCCCGAAAAATCTATTTTCTCTGTCTGTTGGATACGAATTTTTTCTTCCAGATGCTTTTTTCCGGTATCCGAAACCCGATAGATCTTACCCGTCTTTTCCAGTAGACCTTTGTCCGCCATTTCCTTCAGGAGATAATTCACCTGACCCAAAGAAATCCCCATAGAATCCGCCAGCTTTCTCTGACTCTGCATCCCCTGCTGATTTATAATATATAACATGCGATCGTATTTATTCAATGCCTTTTCACCTCCGTTCAAAATTTGAACATATTTATTGTACAAAATTTGAACACTGATGTCAAGTTGATTTGAGTTTCTACTGGGAGAAAATTGGGGTTTTGCTGAGGAAGGGGACGCTTTGTGTCAGGAGATAATGCCCGGAAAGATGGGAGTGGGAAACTTGTATGGACTCCGTCAGCTGGCCGCAGAACTGGTATTTTCTAACCTTTCCGAAGCGCTTTTTGGCGGCACGCGGGCATTCACCGAGACATCCTGATGCATTTCCCGGTTCAGTGCCCGCTTAGTATCCGATGGGAGCCAGTCGGATACTATCCGCCAAAAAAACACTTCGGAAAGGTAAGTAAATACTCAGCTCTGCTCTACGCTTCCTCCGTCCATACAAGTTTCCCACTCCCATCTTTCCGAGATCCAGGTTTTTGCCACAAAGCTGGTTTTCTCAGCAGGGCGTAGACCCCTGGGCTGTGGCAGGCTGTTCGTTTTTGGATGTAGTAGTGTGTGTTTCAGCAGTTCTGCGGTAAGCCTTCCAAAACGCCTGCCATGGTCCGCGCACTACATCTATCTACAAAGCGTCGCCCTTCTCAGCAAAACCCAAATATTTTTCTGGACTTTCTCTCCTAATTCTTCTACAATAGTCACATCAAATATCACACAGGAGATTTCATAATGAAAATCAAAGTCGAAAACGCCATTATTCTGGCTGCCGGATTTGCTTCACGTTTCGTACCTCTTTCACTGGAGTACCCCAAAGGGCTTACCGTCGTAAAAGAAGAGGTTCTCATTGAACGGCAGATACAGCAATTGAAAGAAGCCGGCATTAACGAAATCATAGTCGTTACCGGATACCTTAAAGAACAGTATAATTATCTGAAAGAAAAATATGGGGTAATCCTGATTGAAAATACAGAGTATTCTACCCGTAATAACCATTCTTCTATCTATGCAGCCAGAAAATATTTAAAAAACAGCTATATCTGCTCTTCCGATAATTATTTTCCTGAGAATCCATTTCACAGTCAGGAAGTCCATGCCTTTTACGCGGCAGTGTATGCGGACGGACCTACAGATGAATGGTGTATTGCAGCAGATCCCAACGGATTAATTACTCAGGTAAATATCGGCGGAACAGATGCCTGGTATATGCTTGGACATGTATTTTGGGATGCCCGTTTTTCTTCGCGATTCCGATCAATTCTGGAAAAGGAATACCAGGATCCTTCTATTCAGAATTTTATGTGGGAACATTTATATATAAGGCATATTTCCGAACTGGATCTATATATAAAAAAATATCCCCGGGATTCCATTATGGAATTTGATTCTTTGGAGGAATTACGCAGCTTTGACGACTCTTATTTAACCAATAGTAAATCGGCAATATTAGAAGATATATCATGTCAATTGTCTTGTCAGGAGTCTGAAATTCGTAACATACAACCCTTTCATGATGGTTTTGGAGTTTTAGGATTTACATTTACATGCAGAAAATGCACATATTGTTATTGCAACGGATGTCTTACCGGAAACTGACGTTCTATTTAATAAGTTTTTCTTAATTTTTCCGGTATAGGGGGATTTCTCATTGAAAATATAAAGTTAATATATTACACTAGTGGGGAGAACGTTTATGCACAATTAGAAAAGGAGCTTTATTTATGAAAATGAAAAAAGTATTAGCGGCTCTTTGTCTTTCTGCATGTCTGACTTTAGGCTTGTCCTCCGTAGCCTTTGCAGCTGAATCACCCGATGGTTCTGCTCCAAAGACTGTTCAGACAACCAACGTCAACACGGCATCAGAGACAGAGTCTAACACAGAACCTGTTACGGAAGAAACTGCCACTCAGCTTACTAATGAACGTGATTCGGAAACAGAAACACCGGAAAATACAGAAAGTACAGAAGCTGAGACGACATCCGAACCTGTTACAGATGCTACCGAACCTGTTACGGAACCTGCTACACCACCTGCAACAGAAGCTCCCATTCAGCCATCCACAAATGCTCCTAAGCAAGCGGACGAAACCGAAGCTGTTATTGAAGAAAACGGCTGGCATACCGTAGATGGCAAAACATATTACATTCAGGATGGAGAGCGCCTGAAAGGGATAATAAAGGAAATCGATAACAATAAATATTATTTTGATGCGAACGGTATTCGTGTATCAGGTCAGGTTACCATCGAAGGCAAACAGTACTATTTTGATGCGGATGGCATCATGAGATTTGGCTTTCAGACGATCAACGGAAAAAAATACTTCTACAATGCAGACGGTTCCATGCTGATAGGAAGCAATGCACCACAGAAGATCAATAACACTCTGTATTTCGTTTTGTCCACCGGAGAAATCAAGCTTAAAAGCTGGAACACTTATGCAAACAAAAAATACTACTCCAATCCGGACGGTGTATTAGTAACTGGTTTGCAGACAGTAGACGGCAAAAAGTATTACTTTAATGGCGATGGTTCTTTAATTATCGGTAAGAACAGTGCTATGAAAATCAACAATGCATACTATTTTGTGATGACGAACGGGGAAATCAAAACAAACGGCTGGAATACAGCAGCGGATAAGAAAAAATATTATTCCAATCCGGATGGAACACTAGTTACAAAAACAGTCAAAAAAATTGGTTCAAAGTACTATGCATTTAATGTTTCCATGTATAAAAACTGCCTGAAAACAATAGGTGGCAAAAGATACCTCATTTCTTCCAGTGGTGTTGTTCGTACAGACAGAATCACTACATACAAAGGTAAAAAATATTACTCAGACAAATATGGACGTATTAAAACCGGAGTTTTTAAATACAAAGGCAAAAGATATTTTGCAAACAGTAAAGGTCAGATCCGTATCGGACGTTTTACAGATTCCGGAAAATCCTATTATTCAAATAAAAAAGGGCAGTTGTATACTGGCTGGGTAAAATACAAAAACAATTATTATTACTACAACAAATCCACCGGCGTTATGCAAAATGGGTGGCTTAAAAGGGGTAAGAGTACTTACTACCTGAATTCCAAGGGTGTTCGCCAGACAGGCTGGGAAAAGATTAAAAAGAAATGGTATTATTTCGCTTCTAACGGTAAAATGCTTACCGGCAGAAGAGTCCTTGGCGGATCTACTTATTACTTAGATTCTAAGACAGGCGCCATGAAAACAGGATGGCAGAAAATCAGCGGCAAGTATTATTATTTTAACAAGAGCAGCGGTGCCATGAAAAAGGGCTGGATGAATCTTGGATCCAAGACCTACTACCTGGAAACAGATACGGGAGCAAGACGTACCGGCTGGCTGACCTATGATGCTAAGAAGTATTACTTCAACAGTAAAGGCGTTATGTTAAAAGGCAGACAAACCGTTGATGGAAAAGTATACAACTTTGGTTCCAGCGGCGGAATTGATTTATTATCCACCGGAACACTTACCGTGAAAGTAAACCGTGCAGCAAACACCATTACCGTGTATGCAGACGGTGAACCAATCAAAGCAATGCTTTGTTCTACCGGTATACAGGTTGGATGGACTCCACTAGGTAACTTTACAATGCTGGATAAACTGCGTTGGCATGAATTAGACGGACCCAGCTGGGGACAGTATTGTTCTCACCTGACCCCGGAGATCCTGTTCCATTCTGCACCGGTAACCAGATACAGAGATCCGAACTCCTTACCGGCAGCTACTTATAATCAGCTTGGAAAACCTGCATCCCACGGATGTATCCGGCTGACTGTAGCAGATGCAAAATGGCTCTATGATCATTGTCCAATTGGTACAAAAGTAACCATCTATGATGATGCAAGTAACCCGGGACCACTGGGAAAACCTGCATTACAGTATATGGATGCCAATGCAACACATGATCCGACTGATCCGTTATTTCACTAGAGCGTATTTAAAAGTTGAATTGCGCAAGGATGTACTGGATGTATACAAGAAAAGCTGCAGGATTAAACATCTCCTGCAGCTTTTCTTTTTTGCCTGAATAAATTACTGATATAAAAAACCCTGCAGATTGAACTCTGCAGGGTTTTCCTTATTCTCCCAGTCCGCTCTCTATGGCATTTACAAGTGTTTCCAATGCTTCATTCTCATCTTCACCTTCGCAAACCAGTTCAATTTCATCGCCGCATTTGACACAGGCACCCAACACACTTAATACACTTTTTGCATTTGCCGTACTGCTGT
This sequence comes from Robinsoniella sp. RHS, assembly GCF_001029355.1. Classification (NCBI taxonomy): domain Bacteria; kingdom Bacillati; phylum Bacillota; class Clostridia; order Lachnospirales; family Lachnospiraceae; genus Robinsoniella; species Robinsoniella sp. RHS. The sequence goes on along the minus strand of NZ_JNGB01000018.1, from coordinate 172,894 downwards.
CTTTTGTAAATGTGATTAAGGACTTAAATTGCATCGCTTCTTTACAAAGTACCCCTGCCGGCCTTAAATGAAGGCCCGTCGCATTCTTCACTGTTACCTTTTGACTAACCATAATTATTCCTCCACCGTACTTTTTTCTGTAATTGCAGTTTCTTCTTTTTTCTCCAGATTCACAACAATTATTACATCAGATGCCAAAACATATCCTTCTGGCAGTTCCACTTTTAATGTTACTTTATAAGTTCCAGCTGTTTTATAATCGCTTAAATCCAGTGTCGCCTTAATATCTTCTGCATCAAACTCATTTAGCTCACCTGTTGTAGTTGTGATTATGATTGGAATCTTATCCGATGGCGTCAGTGTTATCTTTAAATCTGTCGGAATATTTTTCGTATTTAGCCTGTTCACCGGTAAATACACCGTTTTTGTTCCTGCTTTTTCAATCCCGACCGTTACAGTAACGGTATCCGTTGCTGTCTCCACCAATTTCAAATCATGCTGTTCCGCCAACATATCCTGAAGCTCAATCTTCTTTGTAACATCAGAAGTTGCCCCTTCTACTGAAACATCCTCATTCAATTGCAAATGACCGTTCAATTCCTTTAAAGCGCTTTCTGTTCCTGCAAGGCTGATTGTTTCCGGTGTTATCGTAGTATCTGTCTTCTTATAACCAACTGCCGGCATACCCACTACATTCACATCCAGCTTGATATCGGGCTGTACCCTCCACAGATCTGCAAAGACCTCCACAGATCCTAATTCTGTGATTGGAACACCACTGGATGTCTTACATTCCATACTCTTCATTTTCGTCTCAGCAAACTCTTCATCATTTTTATCGATGATTTTGAGTGTACCTTTCAGGCTTTTACTTTCATTCAGTCCGTTAACATCCACTGCAACTACGACACGGCTGATAATATTAATCAAAGACTGTGGTCCCGCTACAATAATCGAATCCCCCTGCTTTACGGTTGCATTTCCGATAACATAACCTGTTTTGGGGTTTCCCGTAGTCACAGCTTTTACCGCAAATGATTTTTCTACCTTGGGCTCAATTCTGACCTTTAGGGAAGACGGCTCTACCTTTATATTTTCTTTTTTAATGGATGAGTTCTTACAGGTTATTACATACGGTACGGTCCCCAGGTCATTAAGATTCTCAAGATCAGCCGTTACTCTGAAATCAGAGTTGTCCAGTTCCTTTATCACTGAATTTCTTCCTGTAACATACACGGTAACCGTATCTGTATTATTCAGAACCTCATAGACCTTACCCAGCTTTTCCATACTCTCCTGATTTTCCATTTCTACCTGTATATTGGTAAATGGCTTCGTTTTTTCCGGATCATTATCCTGAACCACGATCATCCAGATAAAAAATGCCAGTACAATGGAAATCAGTTTTAGACCAAAGTTATTCACCAAGCTTTTCTTCATTTTTACCCTTTCCTTTCCAAAGTCTGAACTTTTTCGTGTCTACGGATTTATCCTGAAGAATCACTAATTGCTGTCTCAATACTGCTGCGTCAACATCCCGCATTAGTTTGCCCTTGCTGGCAAGTGAAACGCTTCCCGTCTCTTCTGAAACAATAATTGTCAATGAATCAGTCTCCTCACTGATTCCAACACCGGCTCTGTGTCTGGTTCCAAGTTCTTTGCTGAGCGCCAGGTTATCCGATAAAGGCAGGTAACAGGTAGCGGAAATAATCCGGTTCCCCCTTACAATCACTGCCCCATCGTGAAGCGGCGTATTATGCTCAAATATATTAATCAGTAACTGGCTGGTTAATATGGAATCAATAGCGATCCCCGTTCTTTCATACTCAGCCAGCGTAACATTATTTTCAATGACAATTAATGCACCCGTCTTAACCTTTGCCATCTCAACTGTTGCTTTCACCAATTCATTTACCGTTTTATCACTAAAACGTTCTCTGATATCTCTGGCTGTATCAAATGGCGTTAATGTTGTAAATATCTTTTTCTCTCCCAATTCTTCCAATGCCCTGCGAAGCTCCGGCTGAAAAATTACCATTACTGCCATAAATGCAAAACCAATTCCTTTATTAATCAAAAATGTTATGGTATCCAGTTCGAAAATATTGGCTATTAAAACAAACAGCCCCAGGAGCAGGATCCCCTTTAACAAAGTCCATGCCCTTGTATCCTTTATCCATACCAGAAGTCGGTAAACGATAAATGTCAGGATAATTATTTCGATCACATCTCTGTAGTTAATATTGGAGATAGGCTCCGTCAGCTTATAAAGATTTACCATAAAAAATCTCTTTATAACCTCCACTGCTCTCACGCCCCTTCTAATTAATAATCTTTAATATCCAAATCCGACCTTCCCGGTTCCCCTCTTCGAACCCGATTCGGCCTCTTGGCAGCGCCGCTCCCCTCATTTCTTGATTTACGCGCCGGCTCTTCATGCCGTATCTCTTTTTGCCTTGGCTTTACCATCGTCTTCGGCACGGCTTTCACAAAATAGTAATAATCATCATCTTCAAATTGTACCTTTTGTGTCCTCTTATAATCTACTTCAAATAAAAACAATTTTACTAAAAATCCTATAGCTGCCGATACTGCTGTGCCAAGAATGACTGCCAGGAAATTTTTTCCAGTTCCCATAACCATTCCACCCATCAGGGTGCTGATCAGGAATATGAATGTTCCTACCAGTATAGCAACAGACCAGGCATATCTAATCGCCATGCGTCGAATTACATAGACCATAACAATGACTGCCAGCATCGTTATAATGGCGATAATCATCTCCGGATTTTTTAAGATGCTGTCCAACAGGCCCGTCAATTTCTGAACCATGGCCTCGGTAGCATCTTTCGCCGTTGCCGATACGCCTTTTGCCTTGTCATCCAAAACAGATACGGTATAAAATCCTATGGTTCCAAATGCTATCCCGATTCCAGCAAAAGGTGTCCTGACAAGCCCCAGTACCAAAGGTACCGCACAGGGAATATTAAGCCCACATGCAATTGGTGTCAGAATAATTGCCAGACTCTCTTTGGGGGCAATCCCAAAGTAAAGCAGCAGCATTACCACCAGTATTCCGGTGCCAATCAGAAAAGCTTCCAGTGACAGAGCATATAAATGCCCGATTATAAATGCCGCGCCAAACAAAACAATTGCATTTAACGGCAAAAATGAACAAACTAATGCTAATATTATTACAATGACCGGATTATTCAGCAGATGCATCTGCCCCAGTTTGAAATTAATCATCATAAACGCACATAGTGCTATTAAGAACTTTCCAATGGAAACCAGATAGGAATCATACTTTCCATAGAAATTCTTTATAATTTCCTTAAACTCCAGTAACGTTCCCATGCCTGTCTCCTCCCAGTGTTTTACTTCGATCCCTGTTGATACCCGATGCAGATTGCAGGCCTGCTTCCTCACGTTCATATTCTTTTTCCAGTTTTTCCAGCAGTATCTGGTAATACTCAAGGTCTTCCTTTGCCCTGATATATTGAAATGAAAAAATAATATAGGTAATGATTGAATAAACAACCAAAACCACTACATATACAACAACAATCCGCATTACCAGTGCGCCAATGTCCATACTGGTTATCTCTTTTACCAGTTTGTCCATATTATAACAGCCCCATGCCAATAACCCCAGTAAAAAAACAATTGTTATACGGATTGCATTTTTAATCATATGTACGCCAATATAATCACTGCGGAAATAATTCTTTACTTTATACAATTCCTCTTCATTTCTACTCTCAAAAATGGCCATTCTTGTCATGAGCTTTATGCGTTTTTCATTAATCATACAGGCCTCCTCAAACATAGCTATACTTTATTTAGTATAGCACAAAAACAGTCTATTGAAAAGTTTATTGTTCAGGAACTTCCTTTTCCGATACACAGACTGATATAATATACCTTTCCAACTCCATGCTCCCGCAGAACTTTTGCAACGGCATCCACCGTACTGCCTGTGGTATAAACATCATCAATGATCAGAACCACATTTAATTTTACATCAGGCTGTTTGATTTTAAAAGCATTTTTCAGATTCTTTTTTCGCTCTTTGCGGCTTAAATCCTTCTGGGAATCTGTATTTATTACCTTTTTCACCAACTTTTTCCGATAGGGAACGGAAAGGAGGTGCGCCGTTTTCCGGGCAAGCACTTCTCCCTGATTATATCCTCTCTTCTGCTGCTTCCTCCAATACATGGGAACCGCAATGACAGCATCCGGATTCCATTTGTGAACCCGGGTTCCCAGATGCTTATAGATTTCTTCAGCAAAAAAGTCAGCGTATTCTCTTTTATTATTGTATTTTAACTGACGGACAGCTTCCTTCATCTCTTTCTCATAAAGATACACTGCCCCTCCGCACTCATAAGTATGCGGGTGCCGGGTGCAGTCAAAGCAATATTCTGCCTCTTCCCATAACATTGGCTTTCCGCACTTTTTGCAGAGAGGCTCACTGAGGGGTTTTACTTTTTCCCGGCATTTTCTGCATGCCGTTCCTTCTGTCCGCTTTACAATTTTTCCGCAGAGGGGACACCTCCTGGGAAATAAAATGCCAAGAAGCAGCTCTTTTATTTGATTCATTTTCTACCTGAAACTCTCTCCCAAGGGTTTTTCAGTATTAAAGAGTTTTTCAGAATCTTTATTGTAATTCTCCCTGCCTAAGATCGTTTAATTCTTTGATCCGCTCCTGAAGTGTCGTATAACGTTTCTGTTCAAATTCATTTTCTACCATCTGATAAAACGTATTTGGGCTTCCTACCAGCGTTACGCATTTTCTCGCTCTGGTTACTGCCGTATAGAGCAGGTTACGGTTCATCAGCATTCTGGGGCCATTTAGCAGCGGGATGACTACAGCGGGATATTCGCTGCCCTGGGCTTTATGGATGGTAATCGCATAGGCAAGCTCCAGTTCATCCAGTTGTTTAAATGAGTACTCTACAAACCTGCATTCATCATATTCTACGGTTAGCAGTTCCGAAAAAGTGTTAATCTCGCGGACAATCCCCATATCACCGTTAAAAACACCATCACCCTTTTCAATGGGAATTCCGTATCTTCCGCGTTTTTCCCACTGAATCTGGTAATTATTTTTAATCTGCATGACCTTGTCCCCTTCCCGGAACAGACCGTCCCCATGTTCCCGCTCATTCTTGCTTTTCTCCGGCGGGTTCAGATACTGCTGCAGTATACCGTTTAAACGATCTACCCCAAGCAGTCCCTTGCGCATGGGTGTCATAACCTGAATGTCAAACATAGAGGCATCTACAAATTTGGGAAGCTTTTTCTGTATCAATGTCAAAACCACGCTTATGATAACATTTGCATCATTGCGCTGCAAAAAGAAAAAGTCCATACTTTTGTTATCCAGTACCACTTTTTCTCCCTGATTAATCTTATGGGCGTTGACTACAATATCGCTTTCACTTGCCTGGCGGAATATTTTCGTAAGGCGCACTACCGGGAAACAACCGGAATCTATCACATCCTTTAGAACGCTTCCAGGTCCCACCGACGGCAGCTGGTTCACGTCACCAACCAGAATCAGCCTGGTTCCCACAGTTATGGCACTTAAAAGAGCATATATCAAATGTATATCTACCATGGACATTTCATCAATGATGATGACGTCTGCCTCCAGGGGATTCTGGGCATTCCGCTCAAACTGTACCCTGCCTGCCATTTCCTCCATCCCTCCGGATAACTCCAGAAGCCGGTGTATGGTCTGAGCCTCGTAACCGGTAGCTTCCGTCATACGTTTCGCAGCTCTTCCTGTGGGAGCCGCCAGGGATATCATTAATCCTTCTGTTTCAAAATAATCAATCAGGGCATTAATCGTCGTTGTCTTACCGGTACCCGGACCTCCGGTGATAATCAGAAGTCCGTTTCTGACTGCTTCTGTGACTGCAGACTTCTGCATTTCGTCCAGCTCTGTTTCATTTTCCTTTTCTATGGTACTGATCCGGGAAAGGATCTTTTCCTCAGAAACAACGCTGGAAATATTCAGATCATGAAGCATTTTTGCCGTATTGAGTTCCAGATAATAATAGGATGCGCTGTATACCAGCACTTTACCTGCTTCTTCCTTTAAAATGACTTTACGGTCGACTGCCATATCCATCAGATGTTTATTCATCAGATCCGGCGCAATGCCAAGGAGTTCTCCTGCCCTCTGAAACAGGATTTCTCTGGGCAGATACACATGTCCTTCCTGGGATGCCTGCAGCAGACTATAAAGAATTCCGCTCTTAATCCGAAAATCAGAATCAGTATGTATACCAACCTTAGACGCAATCTCGTCTGTGATGCGGAATCCCACCCCATCAATATCATCCGCCATTTTATATGGGTTTTCCTGGATGATCTGATAGAGGTTCTGTCCATATTCTTTATAAATCTTCACTCCAAGGGCAGTGGAAATACCGTATTTCTGTAAAAAAATCATCGCTTTACGCATATCCCGTTTTTCTTCAACCTGAGCTGAAATCTCTCTGGCTTTTTTTTCACTGATCCCCTTAATTTCTGCCAGACGTTCCGGTTCTTCTTCAATAATCCGAAATGTATCATCTTTAAAACGGCGCACAATCCTGGCTGCCAGCGCCACGCCGATTCCCTTAATTGCACCGGAGCCCAGATACCGTTCTATCGCCATGGCATCTTCCGGCGCCTTAATCTCATAACTTTCTATCTGGAACTGGCGGCCATAGGTAGCATGCTCTGTATAATGCCCCTGGGCTTCGATTAATTCACCGTCTCCTATATACTGAAGCATGCCAACGCAGGTAACTTCATCCCCTTTGCTGACAACAGACATCACCGTATATCCATTATCGCTGTTCCGAAATACAATATGATCTACATAACCTTCAATTCTTTCCATTCAACTTCTCCTGTGGCTGCTGTCTGCACGCACCCGTGTTATTTTCAGACACGCTCCGGAGCATGTCTGAAATTTGCTTTCCGGCAGCTGTGCGTCACACTTTGTGGGAGATTCGTGTCAAATGAAGGGCGCATAGCGGGCTATGTAACCTGAATTTGGTGCGAATATACCGCAAAGCGGGACGTGCAGATGGCGGGAATGAATTTTCAGACACGCTCTGAGGCTGTCGCTTAAGTTTCACGGCGTCAGATCACTCTGCTTGTCCGGCAAACCTAAACCACAGCCTCATTTTTTAATTTTTCTCTGCAGACATCAACTCTATATATCTTCCGGTACCAACAACTACTGCAGTCATGGGTTCCTCTGCAGTCATGGTGTTAATGCCTGTTTTTTCTTCTATTAATTCTTCCAGTCCATCCAGCAGCGCGCCTCCTCCGGTAAGCACAATTCCTCTGTCTACCACATCAGCCGCCATCTCCGGAGGGGTCTTCTCCAGTACATTTCTGACTGCATCCACAATCTGTGTGGTTGCTTCTTTCAGCGCTTCCCTCACTTCTTCTGAAGTAATCTTCACTGTTTTCGGAAGGCTGGTTACCAGATCCCTTCCTTTCACTTCCATCACCTTTTGCTGAGGACGCTCAATTGCCGTTCCTACATGAATTTTAATATCTTCTGCCGTTCGTTCTCCAATAAGCAGGTTGTGCTTTTTCCTTACGTAGCGGATAATCGCCTCATCAAAATCATCTCCTGCCACTTTGATGGAAGTACTTACCACTATTCCATTCAATGAAATAACTGCAACATCGCAGGTGCCTCCCCCGATATCCACAATCATATTCCCGCAGGGCCTTGATACATCAATGCCCGCACCGATTGCTGCCGCTATAGGCTCATCTATAATCTGCACTTCTCTGGCTCCTGCCAGATATGTAGCATCTTCCACTGCCTTCTTCTCAACTTCCGTAACGCTGCTTGGAACACTGATGCTGATCCTTGGCTTGCGAAATGACAATTTGCCGATTGCCTTTTGTATAAAATATTTTAACATCTGCTCCGTAACAGTATAATCGGATATTACTCCTTTACGAAGCGGACGGATCGCTACTATATTACCCGGAGATCTGCCAAGCAGTACTCTTGCTTCTTCCCCGATTGCTTTAATCTTATTTGTGTCTCTGTCAAAAGCCACCACTGAAGGTTCTTTTAATACGACGCCCTTTCCCCTGACATACACAAGGATACTGGCCGTACCCAAATCGATACCGATATCTGACGACGCCATCTTACTACCCCTTTCCAAAAACTGTTGTGCCTTTTATTATATACAATTATTACAAAAATGAAAAGCATTTTTTAGTAAATTAACATTTTCTTTATAATTAGAACATAGTTTGAACACATTTATGTTTTATACTATGTTTATATTAGCAAACAAGCTAATATATTTCATAACTCACACTTCGCAGCCCCCACACGCTGCGAAGTACTCCCTCAAAATATTTTTAATTTTTTCTCTTTCCTTTAGAAAATCCTCAGCGTGCGTTGCTGAGGATTTTCTTTTTGTGCTATTTAATTATTACGTTTCTTTTTGTTAATACCGGTGCCTTTAAAAGTCCGGTCTCCCGCAGCTGATATTCATATGCCCAGCTGCTTCCTTCTGTTCTCCAGGCATTCGGTCCGATCCAGTCTTCTGTGCGGTTACAATTGTGTATGGTACCAAATGTGTTTACCCGGTTCCCAAATGCCGTCAGATCTATTCTATGGATTCCGGCATCTGCTTTCCCAAGTTCCAGACGATAAGGCGAATAACAGATATATCCTGCTTCTTTTCCGTCTATTGCTGCCTTTAATACCGGGTTGCGGAACATGGTGGCTTCCAGTGCCAGGAACGCTTCTTCCGTATTTACGGTGATATGATAGGTAACATTACCTCCATAGAATGGCAGTCCCTGTCTTGTTATATCCCCAAAATAAAGGGATGTCACCGGGCTTATGACCACTGCACTGCTGCCCTGTGCCCTGACGCCAAAATCTCCCAGAAGATACATTGCTTCCACATTCCTTTTAGAGTTGTAGGGGATTTCTGTAATCAGTACATTTTCACCCTTTCTAAGCTGTGACAGCTCTATCACATCGATTTCCCTGTCCGTATACCATCCGGTTCTTTTTCCGGCCATCTGCTCACCGTTGAAAAAGACAAGGGTGTCTTCCCCATTTTCCAGTGCCAGACTTACCTTCGGTAATTCAATTTCAGAATATATGCTAAAACGAAGACTTAATTTATGTTCATAAGGTTCCTCCTCCTGATTGAGCCACGGCTGCGCAAAGGCTTCCATGCGAAGGGGATATGCTAATTTTTCCCGGAACAGATTATCAATTCTCAGAATTTCTTCTTTTTCCTGCCAATCCTCTTCATCAAACCGGTACTGCGCCATATCCAGAAGGTATACATTTGGCTCACTTAAGGTTACCGGTACTTCTTCCGGAAGCTGAATCTGTTTCTCCCTGCTGCAGTCTTTTAGTGCCTCTTCCTTCCGATTCTCTGCATCACATAAATTCTTGCCGCAGTTTACTGCTTTTAAATGCAGAAGAAGGCTGTCATGTTCAAACATGCTTCTTTCCAGTACCGTATAACCATTTTCCAGCACTGTATCCACCTGGTGAATCTCCCCGGTAAGGGCATCGTAGCGGGTTATCCTATAATTTCCCCGGATGCGTATAGAAAGTTTTTCCTCTGCCGGAATATCACTGTTAGGCATAGGCATCACATGTGCCAGGAACAGCCAGCGTTCTTCTCCTTCATTACGGAGCTGGTAGATGATGTTCCCCGTCCGGTTTCCATCTTCATTTCGGATATCCAGTTCCCGTTCTTCTTCTAATGCCCCAAGCAGGGAATTACGGTTATAGGGAATACAGAGGCATTGCCGTGCCAGTTCTTTAACCTCATTACTTGGTTCTACCTGAACCATCTGCGCAGCCTCTCCCATGAAAATAACCTTTCCTCCCTGTGCCTTAAATTGTTTCAGGATCTCCAGGGTAGAACGTCTGATGGTTACACATCCCGGAACCAGAACCGTCTCGTATTCCATCTCTCCTACCTTAAGCTTCTTACCCTTCACCTGTATCTCATTTGTCAGTTCCGGCAGCAGAGACTCTGCAAGGAAATCAAAATCTACCAGGCCATAGAGCATCCATTCAATCAGATTCTTGAAATTTTCATCCATTTCCCGGCGGATGCCTCCCGTATGTTCTTCCGTTCCCCAATAGAGCCAGTAAGATTCAATGGGATGGATGACACCTACTTTTACGGAAGGTTTTCCTCTGGTAAGGGCTGTATTTAATCTTGCAAAATAATCTTCTACATAATGATACTCTTCATACCATGGGGACTGGTAGCCGATGGCAGCCGGATAATCCCTCTTCGCCTCTCCCGCCATTGATGTCCAGGTAAGATGGGGCACCCGCACGGTTACTCCCAGCGCAGCCTGCCAGTCACCCTGAAGCTTATGTCCCCGGAAATCAAAATCCCAGTTGGTCACCCCGTAAAGTTCGCTGATGACACCGGGTCTTCCGTACTGCCTTGCTGCGCTTTCTGCCTGCTTTGCGGTGGACAATTCTCTTCTGTCACAGAGCATATCAATTCCGGGCAGTGTAAAAGAGCGGTAGGATCGCATTGCTTCTCCCAGTGCCGCTGTCTGGGATTCCAGCGTAGGCTCTTCCATCATATGTCCGGTAAGCAGAATATCATGTGCTTTACACCAGTCGCCAATGGTATCTGCAAATGCATCTGTAAAACGTTCACAAATGTGGTCGTGGTAGTTATACCGGATCTTTGAAAACTTTCCTTCTCCCAGCTCCCAGAACAATTCGGGAAGCCCTGCTAAAAGACTGTGTCCGTATACATCCCTATAGGTATCTTCCAGATCATCCGTAAATGGTATGGTAACCTCTTTTCTTTCCTTTGCAAATGCCAGCCTTGTCTTATGGGAAAACTGGGGTTCATCCGTAAATATTCCCGGGATGGATTTACCGAACTCATCTCCCAGTTTCTCATAATATTTCTCATGTGTCACTTCTACAAACCGCTTCACAGCCGCTTTATCCAGTGTGTTCAGATACGCCTGATTATTAAACCATGGATTATCACCCGATATTTCCAGATATGCATACCAGGGCTGGTAACCGGAACGGATTTCTTCATTCTCTTTAAGCATCTGGTAATCATTTAGAAAACCATTCTCTATTTTTACCTGATAATGTGCCAGGAGTCTGCGGTTGTTGCTGCGTACCGCCTGTCCGCTGGAAGATAGCTGATTGGATTTCTCATTCTTGTCTTCCAGCGGGACGGGACTAAAAACCAGGAACCGGATACGGTACTTTTCTTCTCTGGTCACAAGCCCTCCGCCTGCTCCGGATGGCCAGCGGTCTTCATCGTAAAGCCACGCCAGCATTCCTCTCTTTTTCGCTTCCTCATCTGTATAGCGCACCAGATCCATAAATTCTTCGCCCAGATATTCATTTGCCATCCCTGTCCTGCAATGAATGTGACCGCCTCCCATGCCCATTTTCTGTAACTCTTCTAAGGTATGGTCAACTTTTTCTTTGTCCATTTTGCAATTCCATGCCCAAAATGGCGCCCCCCGGTATTCAGAAGACGGATTCTGAAATGTTTCTTTTGATAATTCCCCTGTTTTTTTATACAGCATCGCTCTACCTCTTTTCTTGTTTTTCTATATTTTCAATAAAGTCAGTGGGACAAACTCCTGTATAGGAGCGAAAAATACGGCTGAAATAAAACTGGTCGCTATATCCCACCTGTAATGCAACATCCTTTACAAACACCTTGCCGCCATTACTCATCAGATCTTTTGCCCGCTCCATACGCAGCATTGTCAGATAGTTGTTAAAAGACAACTCTTCGTATTTTCGGAACAGTTTGCTCAAGTATGTCTGTGATACTCCAAACTCCTTACATACCATGCCCAATGTAACCGGTTCGGCTACATGCTTTTTCAGATATTCTTTAATGCTTTCAAAATAGCCCTGGGTATCCAGTTTTGTCTGGCTCTGGATTTCCTCTTTTTTATCTTTAAAAAGGACTTCATTCACATTTTCAGCCAATTCCTCTACGTTCCCGGAGTAGAAAAAAGCTTCTTCCAGCATAAATTCATAGTCGTTGTTCTCTTCTATCTGCCCACTGTAACGCTGCATCATATAAAATATCTGTCTCACCATCCCCTCTACCCAGATCTGGGGCCGGTTTTCATCCTGCCATAAGTTCAGCAGACGCTTGACTTCTCCTTTCATTTTATCATATTTTTGCTTTTCAGCCAGTATCTCAAATTCCCTCAGATACTCAGGATGGTTTTCAAACTTCTCCCCGGCACATCTTTTATCAAGCTCGTCCATAATCAGAATCTGGGTCTTTCCCAGTACTGTCTTTTTATCAATCATCCGGTACAGACGCTTAACCGTTTCCTCCATTTCCATTACTTCAAAGGGATTACGCATAATCACAGCTGTCATATAAGCCGATACCGGCTGTTCTTTTGCGATCTTTCCCCGTATCATGCTTTCAAAACTGGTCATAAAAATCAATTCAGCAGGACAGATGTACAGAGCTTCCATTTCATCCCTGCCATATACAAACATCATTTCATGAATATCCGAAAATATTTCCCGTCCTGCCCCATTCATAAAACGCCTGGGCAGTCCATTGAGTCTCACCACTGCTCCATAATACTGGTTTTGTGGAAAGTACCGTTTCAAAACCGCCTCATCTATGTCAATGCCCCGGCATATTTTACGCATGACGTCATTACGCTCCAGATAATAACGTTTTCTCAGCTTTTCCTCCAAAAGGTCAAACAGGCTTTTCAGCTCTGAGGGCATAACCGGTTTTAAGATATAATCCGTAACACCTGATTTGATCGCTCCCTGGGCATATTCAAAATCCTGGTATCCGCTTACAATAACGGAAATCATCCAGGGAAATTCTTTTTTAATCCCGGCAACCAGCTCCAGCCCATTCATAATAGGCATACGAATGTCGGAAATTACCACATCCGGCTTATTTTGCCTTACCTTGTCCATTGCTTCTTTTCCATTCTCCGCCCGTTCAATCACCTGGAACTCCGGACACTTTTTTTCTATAATAGTACAAATATGATTCAGTGCAGCCGGTTCATCATCTACAACGATTACTGTGAACATCTCTTTTTCTCCTTACCTTCTCATTACTTCCCATGGCATAGCCTGCAATACAGCCTCAGTTTTTTAACTTTCCACCTATCTTTACTACTGCTCCCGTATCACAATTATTAATTTCAAATACAAGATCTTCATTATATAACAGGTAAAGTCTTGCATAGGTATTAATCAGTCCCATACCTCCGATTTCCATTTCCACGTTGCTGCGTTTATTGCCCAGCCTGTCCCGAATCCTGGCTATTTTATGCTGCAGATCTTTCAGCACCTCCTCTTCTATCCCCTGTCCGTTATCCGATACCTGAATATACCAGAATCCGTCCTCTTTCCAGCCTTTGATATCTATCTCCATAATATGGGAGGTCTGGGTAAATCCGTGGTTGATACTGTTCTCTACAATCTGCTGCAATACAATTTTGGGAATAATCTCTGCTTTGATTTCTTCCTCCACTTCCATATGGTATTGCAGTTTGTGTTCATACCTGGATTTAATCAGATAAAAATACTGTTCCAGATACTGCAGCTCCTGACCGATGGCAGCATAGCGCTCTACCGTACTGGTAGCATACCGGAGCATTGCAGCCAGACTGCCGCAGATCTCACAGATTGTTTCGTCCCCGCTGTTCATTCCCCTGTTTGCAATTACGTTAAGAACATTATACAGAAAATGCGGATTTACCTGTGCCTGAAGAGTATCAAACTGCGCCTGAAGCTGCAAAATTGACAGCCGCTTTTCCTTAACAATCGATTCATCCAGACGGGTTAACACCTTTTGATAGGATTTACTGAGCGCCTCCATCTCATCGTTAGATGTATCTAAATACACCTCCTGATCCAGATTCTCGATCCTGGTATTCTCCATTTGCTCTCTTAATTTTTGAATAGGTTTTGTCAAATGCCCGGATACAATAAACACAAATACCATGGAAATCATAAAAAAGCATCCCGCAATCACAAAGGTTAAGGGTGCTACATATCCGATTTCCCGTTCTAGCTGGTTCATATTTTCTATGACCATGATCTTAACACCGGTTTCTTTAGAATTGCTGATAGCTATCAGTTCTTTGTTATTTGTAACATCATTCCGGTATTCGGCCACTCCAAGCTTATCTTTTTGGGCCAGCTTTCGGTAAAAATCATTCTGGTTTCCTTTTAAAGTGGAATACAGTATCTCTCCGTCTTCGGTCACTGCTGCCACATCCATTCCTGATTTCGGCAGCTCAAACAGCTCTTTTAAGTTATTTACGCCGGGTGGCACTACAGTTCTCTGTACTTCAATATACCCCATAGATTTTCCCTGTATTTCTCTGGCAATTGAATAGACCATTTCCTGACTTTTCAGTCCCCAGTCATCTTTATGTATCCCGATCAGAACTGGTTTTCCACGATGTCCCTCTACTTTAGAGAGCCATAACAGATCCTCCGTTTTTTTATTTTGATTTATTATCCTGTTTTCATAATTGGAACTTCCCACTACATCTCCGTATTGATTGAATACCAGAACACGATAGAAATTCTTGATCATATAGTCCGTATTGATCCCGGACTGAATTGTCGTCTTCGCTTCTTCAATATAACCCGACTGGCTTTCGTTGTTGTGATCTGTACTTGCCAGCATCCGTATGGAAGACAGCATTCCGGTATCTGACAATATGTAGTCTGTAATAGATTTCATGGTTTTTATGGATTCATCAAACTGATTTGCCAGCCTTTCTGAAATAAACTGCGTATCATTGTATTCGTTATTCTTATATTCCCGAATTGTATAACGGTTGTACGCAAGCCCTAGTATAAGCGCTGCCATCAACACAAATACTGCATAAGATAATATCATTCTTGTCCGAAATCTCATATGTCCCTCCTATGTCTTTTCACCATTTTATTACGGGAATATTATAACTGCAGATATGCTAAAATACCAGTACAAGTAAAGAATAAACCTCTTCTCCCTTGTACCGGTTATTTACTTTTCTTTTTCAGCCCTTCACGGCTCCGGCTACCATACCATCTACAATTCTTTTGTTAAAAATAATAAACAGAATTAACATTGGTATTGTAATTATCAGAACATCTGCAAAAAGCAGGTTATAGGAACTTGAATACTTGCCCATGAAGCTGTATAGCGTCAGCTGGACAGTTGCGTTTTTATTTCCGGGAAGAAAATATAACGGATTAGTAAAGTCATTAAATACCGTAACTGCGTTCAGAATTGTAACCGTTGCAGTTACCGGTTTCAGCAGTGGAAAGATCACTGCAGTAAACAGTTTGCTTCTTGTACAGCCATCGATATACCCCGCCTCTTCCAGCTCTGTCGGAATTGAACCCATAAATCCACGGTAAAGCATAATTGTGAACGGTATCTGTAATGCTACTTCTACCATGATCATTCCAAACATGGTTTTATAAATATGTAAACCCTGCATTACCCAGATTGTAGGAAGAATAGCCGGCGGAACCATAAGACCAGACATTACGAGAGCATTTACAACACCAGTGGTTTTATCATTTCTTCTTTGCAGAACATAGCCTGCCATAGCGCATACTATAATCAAAACTACAACAGATCCTGCCGTCAGAATAAAACTGTTCTTAAATGCCGTAATTACAATACCATTACTGGTTGTCAATACCTGCTTAAAGTTATCCCACTGTAATTCTTTCGGCCATGCAATGCTGAGCAGATTGGCTTCTCTTCTCTCTTTCAGGGAATTTACAAACATGAAGATAAATGGAATAATAAAGATAAAAAATGCAACTACAATTCCAATCACATCTCCTGCTGCATAAAGCGCTTTCTTTCTCTTCATATTTAGTCAACCTCCTTACTTAACAAGAATCTCTGTAACGGGAATGCCAGAATCGCAATCATTACAAACATAATAACATTACCCGCCGTTGATAATCCATAAAAACCAGCCGCATACTGTTTGTAAACTATGGATGCTACAACGTCTGTAGCAAAACCGGGACCGCCGCCTGTCATTGCCCAGATCAGGTCGAAGCAGCGCATACCACCGATAAATGCCAGTATAATAACAGAGTTCATTGCCGGACGGCAAAGTGGAATAGTTACACTCTTCAGCTGCTGCCACGCGCTTGCTCCATCGATGGAAGCTGCTTCATAATATGTTTTGTCTATGGACTGCATGCCCGCGATATAGATCACTGTTGCAACACCGACTCCTTTCCAGACATCGACACCAATTACGGAAAAGAGAGCCAGATGGGTATTCCCCAGCCAGTCTACCCCATTTAATCCAATTGCCTGAAGCGCTGTGTTAATGAGTCCTTTGGAAGGATGCATCATGGCACTGAATACAATACCTACCGCAACGGTACTCACCAGATTTGGAAAAAATACGATGGAACGCAGAATATTTTTACTTTTTATCTTGCTTGTGAGAAATACGGCAATAAAAAATGCAATTACTACTTTTAAACTACAAGTTAAAAATGCATAGATTAATGTGTTCTTGATACCGATATTCAAAGACCTCTCTGAAAAAAACATTTTAAAGTTGTCCAGTCCAACAAAGGTGAAATCTTTAAAGTTCCATACTGTCAAGCTGAAAAACAACGACGTAAGCATTGGAATAATGAAAAAAATAGTAAATATGATCAGTGCCGGTGCCATAAACCAGGTTGTATAAATCTTCTTCTTATTCATACATTTTCCCTTTCTCTCTTTTATAATTATTGTCTGCAGTACTTATGTAATTCCAGACTGATAACCATGCATGGGAAACAGTCTTTATTAACAGCACGTCATACATGCTTATCAATTTGGAAAGGGCTGTTGCAATTGTTTTGCTCCAGCCCCTTTCCGAATGTTTATTATTTCCAATCCAGACCTAACTGTACTGCCTGTTTTAAACAATCTTCGTCATATGCTTTCGCTGCCTCTTCTGCTGTTGTCTGACCAGAGCCGCATTCCTGGCAGATTGCCGGACAATTTGACCCTTTTACTGCTGTCTGGAATTCCAAAGCTGTAGATGTCTTTCCTGCATCAAAGTATGCCTGTTCCTGTTTTACCGCATCATATGCGTTGTCCGGAAGTTCGTATCCTTTTACACAGTATGGTCCATCCGGTAATATTGCAGACGTATATGCATCTAATGCTTCGTCAGAGATGTAAAATTCCATGAATCTCTTGATGTCATCTACTTTATCAGAATTTTTATTTCCATACCATGATGTAGGCATCCATACTGTTAATCCGTTATCATTCGCGTCATCGCCAGGTACTGCAAATACACCTACTTTATTAACATCTTCCCCGTACAGTTCATAGATATTGGATAATGCCTGTGTCAGTATGATCCAATGAGCACCTTCTCCATTTACGATCATATCGCAGCCGTCATCATAGGTAGTTGCAAGATAATCTGAATTATAATACTGTGTTGTATCTGCTAATTTCTCAAAACTTCTGAGGGCTGCAGGAGTCGTTGCATATTTTGCTGTTCCAGCCTCAAAATCTTTTGCAAAGTTAGGTTCATTTGCCTGAACATTGTAGTGATCTCCCAGATACAATACCTGTGATGTCCAGCTGTCTGCAAATGTACCGATAAGGGCTGTCTCACCTGCTTCTTTTAATACATCACAATTCTTTTTAAACTCATCCCATGTCTTAGGAATTTCCAGATTATATTTTTCGTATAATTCTTTGTTATAAAGAATAGCGCCTGCCTGTGTGGAAGCTGCCGGGACACCGTATACCCCATTTTCCACGGTAACGGATGCTTTGTATGTATCATCCAGCTTACTTGCCCACTCTTCACCGGAAATGTCAATGAAGTATTCTGCAGGATTGAGTGCTGCCAGAAGAGAACCTGAATTGTATCCGCATAAATCTGCCATATCGCCGGATGCAAGGCGAGTCTTAACAATATTATCACCATCTGCTCCGCCAGCTCTGGTTTCGATCTCTACTGTAATGCCTAATTTCTCTTTTGCCAGATTACAAACTGCCTCAATACCGGCCAAAGTCATATCGGTGTCAATCAGCATGGTCAGGTCTGCTTCTTTATATTCCCATTCCCCATCTGCTTTTGCAGCCGTTGTAGAAGCTTCGGAACCTTCTTCTTTACTCGCTGCCTCTGTCTCTGTGTCTTTTGCTGCATCGCCTGGTGCTTCTGTCTTTGCCTCAGTTGCTGCGTCCGTGGCTTTTGATGCTTCTGTCGTCTTTGTTTCACTTCCTCCGCATCCCATAATACTGCCGGCTGCCATTGCTGCTGCAAGTAAAAGTGCTGTTACCTTTCTGATCTTCATTTTGTTTCCTCCCTTTT
Organism: Robinsoniella sp. RHS; assembly: GCF_001029355.1. Classification (NCBI taxonomy): domain Bacteria; kingdom Bacillati; phylum Bacillota; class Clostridia; order Lachnospirales; family Lachnospiraceae; genus Robinsoniella; species Robinsoniella sp. RHS. The sequence continues at coordinate 154,501 of NZ_JNGB01000018.1, read as the reverse complement.
CTTTACTTCGTTTTGTTGTTTCCTGATGTATTTAATTTAACATAAGGGTAAAAAAAAGAACATGGAGAATCAAATCTTTCTCCATGCACTTTTCAGCACAAAATGATATCTTATTCTGCTCTCCAGCATCCCCCGGGGCGTTCATTAATCTCTTTAATCACCTCAGGATCTACCTTAAAGCTGCGGTCAATGTTCATAAGTCCATTGATCTCCTGCTGTACATCCGTTACCTGGGTATAACAAAATCCGCAGATATAGGGCGTCTTTTTTATTGCTGTGGTAATCGAATCAAATCGCTTAATAAATTCTGCTTCATCTCCTACCTTATTGCCATATCCCCAGCCTGATTCCCCATTTTGAAAAGCAATTCCGCCGTATTCACTGATGATAACTGGCTGTCCTTTATATGCATATCCGTCCGCCATAGCAGATTTATGATTACTGTGATAGATATCGGTACTGAGGATTTCCTCCTTATAACGGTTATAACGGTCGAAGAAGAGATCTCCATATTCTTCATAATCATGCAGCGTAATAATATCAGAAACCGTATGTTCCCATCCATCATTTACAATTACAGGCCGGAACCGGTCAAATGATTTTGTCAGATGATAAACCGCCTCTGTAAAGTGCTGCTGCTTTCTGTCTGTTTCCACCTTGGATATTCCCCAGGATTCATTAAAAGGTGTCCAGGTAATGATACTTGGATGATTATAATTCTGCCTTACAATATCCATCCATTCCTCAGTAAATTCCTGGACAGCGTCATCAGAAAAACGGTAAGCCGCAGGTACTTCACTCCAAACCAGCATTCCCTTCACATCACACCAGTACAGAAACCGCTCGTCTTCTACTTTTTGATGCTTCCGAAGTCCGTTGTATCCCAGTTTCATAATCTTCTCGATATCTTCTACCAGCGCTTCCTCATTTGGAGGGGTCAGATGGGAATCTTCCCAATATCCCTGATCCAGAATCAGACGCTGATAAAGAGGTCTTCCGTTTAACAGAATATTACCCCTGTCAATTCGAATTTCTCTCATTCCAAAGTAAGACAGAACCTCATCGCATACCTTTCCATCTTCCAATATTCGAATGGAGATGTCATATAAGTCAGGACGTTCCGGTGACCATGTACGAACGCCCCATTCGTCTGCTTCCCGGGAGAATACATTCATTCTGGTTTCCACACGGCTTTCCAAAACGGAAATTACCGTTTTATTCACAATCGTTCCCTGAAATGAAATTTCTACTTCTGCCGCCAGATTCCCTGGATATGAGTCAGCCGTTATCTCCAGTTCCAATTCTACGCAATCCTTTTCCAGCAAAGGCGTAATCTTTACTGATGACAGATTCATAACAGGTACATATTCCAGCCATACAGTTTTCCAGATTCCCGTTGTCTGCACATACCAGCAGCCAAAATTCTCGTCTTTCCAACGCTGTTTCCCTCTGGGCTGCGCCATATCAAAGGAGTCATCCGCTTTTACTATGATTTCATTTTCACCATCTCTTATAAAATTGGAAATATCAAAGGAAAATCTGGAATATCCGCCTCTGTGGGCGCCAGCCAGTTCCCCGTTAACCCACACTTTTGTCAGGAAATCGCTTCCTTCAAAATGAAGCATTAATTTTTCTTTTTCCAGACGATTTTTGTCAGCAGTAAACTTTTTCCGGTACCAGACATGATCATGCCTGTTCTCATCTCCAATCCCGCTCAACTTCGTTTCATAGGTAAATGGAACCTCAATCTTAAGTTCTCCGGGAAACTTAGTATAAAACTTTTCTTTTTCTCCCACGTTTCTGTCATCAAACAGAAAATCCCATGTACCGTTTAAGTTCTCCCACTCCTGACGTACCAGCTGGGGTCTGGGATAATCTTTTTTGTAACTTCTCATCATATATACCTTTTTGTCACAATTTTTATGACACTGCCACATATAGCAGGATGAAAGAATGATATTGTGGCATTTTCCCTTCTCTGATTTTATCTTTCATCCTTTTTCATTTACCTTCATTATATCACATCATCCTTTTACACCGGACATGGTAATCCCCTGTACGATCTGTTTTTCAAATAAAATATACAATAGAATGATAGGAACAGATGCCACCATATTTGCTGTCAGAGGTTTCACATAATCTACGGTGTAAGTACCCGCAAAAGTAGGAATCCCGATTGGAAGTGTAAACTTCTGACTGCTCATGGCACATAACAAAGGCCAAAGATAATTGTTCCAGCTTCCGATAAACGCAAATATGCATACGGTTGATATTACTGCTTTGGATAATGGCAGTAATATCCGGAAGAATATGGTCATTTCTCCGCCTCCATCGATTCTTACTGCCTCCATTAATTCATTGGGCAGTCCACGGAAAAAAGTAACCATTATAATCATATTCATAGACCCTGCCACAGCCGGTAAAACCAGGCCTGCATAAGAATCAATCAGATTCAGGCCATTCGCCGTAATAAAAAGAGGAACAATGGTTGCTTCTGCCGGTACCATAATACCCAGCAGAAAATAAAAATATATTGCCTTACTTCCTTTAAAATTTATTTTAGCGATAGCGTAAGCTGCCATTGCCGATAATAATACCGTCAGACCCGTGGTAATAACTGCAATAAACAAACTGTTCATCAGCCATCTTGCCACCTCACTGTGAAGAATGATTTCCGGATAGTTACTAAGCGTATAGGGCGGAAGAAACCAATCCACAACCGAAGTAATCTGCTTTCCTTCTATTTGAAATGATACTGCAAGTGACCATAATACCGGCGCTGTAAAAATAATTGCAATTACTATGGAAATCGTCGATAATATCACATTTCCAGGTTTTATTTTCTTCATGAATCCCGTTCCCCCTTCCTCTGTATCATTTGTTGTACCAGCGAAAGTACGACCAGAATCAGGAATAGGACATAGGACATTGCCGAGGCATAGCCCATGTTGTTTTTCTTAAAGGCATTTTCATAGATATACTGGATTAAAGGCCTTGTAGAAGATGCCGGGCCACCTCCCGTTATCATATAAATCTGTCCGAATACTTTAAAGCAGGCAATTACCTGCAGCAGCACTACCAGATACGTGGTAGATTTTAACAGTGGCAATACGATGGAAAACAATTGCTGCCGTTTCGTAGCCCCGTCGATTGCTGCTGCTTCAAACACCTGGGGCGAAATATCCTGTAACGCTGACAGATAAAGCATCATACTGAATCCTACTGTCCACCATACCGTCATGGATGTAATCGTCCCCCAAACCAGGTTTCCATCCTGCAGCCACTGGAGTTCCTGGTTTGCCCCCAGAACTCCTATGGCATGAAGAAATCCATTGATAAACCCCCTGTATGGTGCGAACATATATTTTGCAATAAATGCCGCCACCGAAACGGAAAGGACACTTGGCAGATAATAACAGATTCTGAGGCCTTTTTTTATCCTGGTAGGGCGGTTTGCCAGCAGTGCCAGAACCATAGCAGTAATCACCAGAAGCGGTGCAGTGATCAGCACAAATACCGTAGTATTCTGAAGCGCTCCCCAAAAGTTTTTATCTCCTATAAATTTCAGATAATTATCCAGTCCTACAAATTTTAATTTCCCCATCAGTGTCCACTTATGAAGACTGACGTAAACCCCCTGAACCACAGGCCATATGGTAAATACGGTATACAAGATAAAAAACGGTGCTACAAAACCAAGTGCAATGAAAAGCTGTTTTCTTTTATTTCTTGTTTTATGCATTTCTTAACCTCCCGTTTTCCTGGAAATTGAATCTGTTATTCCAGATTCGCTTCCAATTCCCCGTAAAGATTATCGATTGCACCCTGCGCATCGGTCTGTCCCGTCCAGTATGCATTCAGACTGTCTATCATACCTGCTTTCATACCATAGAAATTAGGATTTTTAGTTGGCATTACCGCTTTGTCTAATGCACTCTTATAATCACTTCTATAAGGCAGTTTTAAATAATCATCACTTTCCAGAACCTTGAGGTTTGCCGGTATCTGACCGGATTTTGCCCAGGTCGCACCGCCGTCTGAAGATGCAGCCAGTGCGAATTCCACTGCCGCAAGAGTCTCGTCTTCTGTCCTTTCTTTGCTGAAAGGAATAATCAGTGTATGGGAGTCTGCCCAACAAGCATCATTATCAAACAACTGTGGAAACGTCTGTGCACCAAACTTCAGGTTTTCCGTACTCTCAAGCGCTCCTGTCGCCCATGTTCCCGCAAACAGCAGACCTGCTTTACCGCTTTGGAAAAATGCCTGATGATCATCTATTCCTTCTAATATGTATCCTTTGTCATAAAGACTTTTCACAAATTCTGCTGCCTTTACGGCTATTTCTTTATCCATTGTTACCTGTGTGCCATCATCGCTGACCAGGGCTTTTCCACCCATCTGATAGTAAGAAGCCCACCATAAACGGTATGGATCATCACCGGAATTAGTTAAAGATAATGCACTGCTGCCTTCCGGGATAACTGCTTTTATTTTATCCAGGACAGCATAAAACTCGTCTGTACTTCCAATATCCAGCTGACCGTTTTCATTTAACTCCACACCGGCATCCGTCAGAATATCTTTGTTAAAATACATAATTTCAGCATGTGTATCCAGAGGAACCGCATATACATCTCCGTCAAAAGTTACACTGTCCAGTGAGTTTTGTGAGAACAGACCGGATAAATCCACGCCCAGCTGATCCAGATAGTCATTTAATGCAATTACTGATCCTTCATTTACTAATTCGGGCAGTTTGGACACATGGGATATTCCGATATCCGGTCCTTTCCCGGCAGCAACAGCTGTTTGCAGCTTTGTATAATAATCATCCCACACTAACATGATTGACTGCACGCCCATTTTGGGACTTCCCCCATTATAATCTGAAATAATCTGATCCATAAATGTTCCGTCACCGCCACTGAACAGGGACCAGAAAACCAGCTTTCCATCATCTATTTTCACATTTTCCGGATTGTTCACGGTACCATCCTCGTTTACATCTGTTACAGCACCTGACGCTGTTTCTCCATCAGATGAACTGTCTGATTGTGCACCAGCGCTGTCAGCCTGGGTATTTATTTCTGTTGAATCTTTGCTCCCTTCCTTATTATCTGCCGTTGTACTGTTTCCACATCCAGCCAATGCTGTTCCTAAAACGCAAACCGCTAAAATCACACTCACTATTCTTTTTTTCATAAAGAACCTCCAACATTATTATAGGTTTTTAAGCTGCTCCCTGTTAGTTTTGCCGGCACTAACGAGTTATTTAAACATATTTACTGTTTAAATAGATAAAATAGAGAATCAAAAAATATTATTATAACAATATTTCTGTTTCTATATTTTGTATATTACGTTATTTTACCATTTTTGTCAATATGTATTTTGCATTAATTGTATAATTTCACATTTATTTTGCTCTATTATTTTTTATCACCATAAATCATGTCATAATATGTATATTTTTCTCACATAGTTCTATTTTTGCAGCACAGATTCTTCACGTCCCTCTGTCTGTAATCAGGTAAACAAAAAAAGATCAGCCCTAAAGGCCAATCTTTCTTTGCCGTTTATTTAAAACAGCCATTACCTGTATTTTAATTTCAAATACTGTTTACACTTTTTAATATTCGATATTCATTACGATATCCTGTTCAAAGTCTCCATATCCTCTGCCAAATATATTGAATCCACCCACATATTTTGTATGTTCCTTATTTCCAATCTTTACATCTATATACGGCAGAGACATTAGATTCAATTCCTCTACTTTGATATCTGAAGCCCTGGCTTCGTTGATATATGCCCCATCCTTGCGAACTTCCCATGTCATGAGCAATCCATATTGTGTAGAACCATTGGGCCATATGGAAGGATTCAGCCTTCCCCGCCTCGCCCCAAAATCTCCCGGGCTTGTCCAGGTTCCGCACTCCGTACCATTAATCCAGACTGTTATATCAGATTTCCAGTCCTCTCTGTAGTTTGGCGCTTCGGAACAGATTTCTAAAGAAACGCTGATACGTTTCGGTAATCGTTTTTTAGGCACTGCGTTTGCAAACTTATATTCCACAAAACCTGAGGATGTCCATAAGAGCTGGGCATTTACCCTTTCCGGCAAATAAAAACTGTACTCCGCATCTTCCATTCCAATCACTCCGGATCTGCTGTATAATCCACAGGTTGGCGATACATTGCACGCGCAATAGGCACCTACCGGCATCTCAATGCTTGTGATTTCATCAATATCCGTATTCACTGCTGACAAATCAATCGTAATAAAATCTCTTTTTCGGTTACAGAGCTTTGTAGACCCCCGGGTTCCCGGCTGCGTCTCCATTCTAATCAATCCCGCCTTCTCCAGAATCTTCAAGTGCAGCGCCGCACTTGACGCAGGAATATCCAGTTTCTTTGCAATGTCTCCAATAATTAACCCCTCTTCATACAAGAGTTTTAATATCTCTATCCGAATAGGTGAAGACAGCGCCTTCCCTACATTGCAAAGTTCCTCTTCACTTGTCATATCCAATTCTAATATCTTTGCCAAGTCTGCTCCCCCTCAAATGCTGTAATATTTCATTTAAAATGGCTTTAATTTTTCCCTTTAAACTCCATTATTATACCGCATCCAATCTGTAAATTCAATGAGAAGCTGAGAGCTGCCAGGTGAAACTCAGAAAGGGAGACAATCATTTTCTAAAGCGTATACTATAACATCCTGATCCTGCACTTGCGCTCATAAAACCATTCTCTGCCACAAACTCCAGACCATCCCCGTCCAGGACTTCTTTTGCCTGATCCAGACAAATCTTAGCCTGTGTATTATGAGGAATACGTACTTTCATAGTTACCTCATCGCCGGAAACATTCCATTGGGAGGTTATATCTCCATATACCGAACTGTAATTTGCTTTCACATAATCCAGTCCGCCGCCAATTCTTGGATATATGGTGGTGAATTTATAACCACTTTTTTCTTCGTCTGCTTCGATTCCGGCAACTACACGGTACAGCCATTCACCAATTGCACCATAAGCATAATGGTTAAAGGAGTTCATGTCCGGGCTCCACATGGTTCCATCCGGTTTCATGCCATCCCAGTGTTCCCAGACTGTAGTCGCTCCCATTTTTACCTGATACAGCCAGGATGGGAAATCATCTTTTAACAGCAGTTCAAAAGCTTCTTTTGTATGTCCGTTCTGGCTTAAAGCATGGCAGAAATACGGTGTCCCCACAAATCCGGTAACCAGATGTCCATTTTCTTTATCCAGTAATCTCAATAACCCTTCCACTGTCTTTTCCCGGTATGCTTCCGGAACCAGGTTAAAATACAGGGCTACAATGTGCGCTGTCTGTGTCTGGGCAGTCATATTCCCTTCACTGTCAAAGAAAGTTCTCTGGAATTTATCCACTATTTTTTCATACAGATCACTGTATTGCTTCTCATCTTCGCTGTTCCCAAGTATCCTGGCAATCTTCACAAATAATCCGGTTGAATATGCAAAGTATGCGGTACAGGTCAGGTCATTTGGGGTAGCCCCAAAGTAGCTGCCTTCTTGTGCATCCAATGCCACCCAATCACCAAACTGTAATTTATAATTCCAGATATAGTCTTTTGCATGTTTTTCCATGAAACCGATCCATGCTTTCATACTGGAATACTGATCTTCTAATATCTTTTTATCTCCATAAGTGAGATACATTGTCCATGGGTTAATAACTGCTACATCAGCCCATGCCGCTGCAGAATGACTTCCCTGTTCTAACAGCCAGTCACCATCTGTTTTACCGGAAAGAATGTCTGGTACTACATGGGGAACTCCTCCCTCTGGTGTCTGATCAGCTGCTACGTCTTTCAGCCATTTTGCAAAGAAATGATAAGTGTTCATGAGATAACTTGCAGTACGGCAGAAGATCTGAGCATCTCCGGTCCATCCAAGTCTTTCATTTCTCTGCGGGCAGTCTGTAGGCACATCTACGAAGTTTCCTTTTAACCCCCATAAAATATTATGCTGAAGCTGGTTGATATCCGGATTAGAACATGTAAAGGTACCTGTCTGTTCCATATCAGAATGTACCGCATATGCAGTGAAATCCTCTATTTTAGGTTCACCCGGATAAGCTGCAATCTTCGCAAACTGGAATCCCATAAATGTAAAATTAGGATGGTATTCCGCTTCCTGATCATCTTTGCAAATATATGTAAGAGTCTCTTTTGCCCCTCTTAAGTTATCCAGATAGACATTTCCGGCTGCATCTAATACTTCAAAGCAGTTAAGTTCTACTCTATCTCCGGCTTTTCCTTTTACCTTTACATGAATCCAGCCGGTCATATTCTGACCAAAATCAATCACGGTATCACCCTGTGGTGTTTTAAAAATTCGTTTTGCCGCTACCGGCTCTACCTCTGTTACTTTGCTGAAACTCTGTGCTTCCAGCACTTCTTTATTGAAAGAAACAGTTTCTACATCCCAAAAGCCTTCTGCTGCAAATCCGGCTTCTGCCCAGCCTTCTATTTCCTCTCTGGCATCATAAATCTCTCCATCATAAATCTCGGAAAACAAAACCGGTGCATTACATCCCTTCCAGGAAGAATTGGTCACTATTGTATCTGTGGTTCCATCTTCATATGTAATACATATCTGTCCTAAAAATGCTGTCTGATCACCATAATTATTGCGGTTGCCCACAAATCCCATTTTACCTTTATACCATCCTGCTCCCAGCATTGCTCCTACACCATTTTCTCCTTCTTTCAAAAGCGTGGTGATGTCGTATGTCTGGTAAGTTAAATGCTTCAGATAAGAAGTCCAGCCCGGTGTTAATTCATCTGTTCCAACTTTTTGACCATTAATATAAAATTTATATAATCCCAGGGCAGTAGTGAATGCATAAGCTGCTTTAACTTTTCCTTTCACTCCGAAACTGCTTCTTACATAAGTCCCTTTGGACTCACCTGCATTCTCTTTTGTCTCTGCCGAGATGAATTCTGCTTTCCATTCCTCACTTGTGAGCAGCGCCGTCACAAAATATCCTGTCTCACTCCATTCGCTGGATTCTCCATCTGCATCAGAAGCTTTCACACGTACAAAATATTTTTCAGAAGATTTTATCTGTAACCCATTTGCAAACACGTGAGCGGATTCATCGCTTGTAATCTTCCCGCTGTTAAAAAGCAAACGTTCAAATTCTTCGTCGGCTGCAATCTGCAGCTCATAAGATGCCTGCATAACACTGCGTTTATTACTTTCTAATATCCAGCCAAACTGTGGTACCTCAGTAACTCCCACGGGATTTTCCTGGTAATTCATTTTTAACTTTGCTATTTTCAACATTGTACTACCTCCATTTTTATATTTGTTTCCATGCCCATCCAACATTCAGTTACCATATTTATATTATATAGATTACATGAAAACAGCAGGTTGTACAATAACGGTTCTTTATGCTTCTATTGACCATTTTTTAGGTTGTGCTTTTCCGGTAATCTCCGGGAGTGCATCCCACAGCAGCCCTGAATTTCTTATAAAAAAAGTTCATATTGTTATATCCGCACATGGTTACAATTTCCGTTACCGGAAGGTCCGTATTCTCCAGCAGGATCATCGCTTTATTTAAACGCTGTTCCTGAACATGCTCTACAAAGCTCCTACCCGTCTTTTCCTTTAGGAGATTGGTCAGATACGCAGCATTGAATCCAAAATATTTCGCCATCCCGCTCAGTGTACAATGTTCATAGTTTTCTTCTATATACGATAATACTGAGAGAATCTGAACATTGTGGGAAACATCCTTTTCTTTTTCTTTGGACGCATCCCGGTAGGTTCTCAAAAGTTCTGTGAAAAGTATGACCATATAACTGTCAAGTACTTCCTGTACTCCCAGGTCTTTATTATAATATTCCAACAGAATCTCAACCATGATCTTTCTGACCCTTGGATTGTTATGTGATGGAAAGTATAAATAATGCTTTTTCTGCTGATTTCTTGTCACCGCTTCCATCAAAAACTGGGATAAGATCCCTTGTTTGGTCATTCGTGACAAAAATGCAGATGCAAAAAATTCTTTTCTCATCAGGATATTCAGTATAATGTCATTCTCACCTGCTTTTTCTATGGAATGCACCACACTGGTATCGAAGATACACACATCTCCTTCCTGACTGACTACTTTTCTTCCTTCAATCATCTGGACACAAGTTCCTGACCACACATAATTCAATTCAATATAGTTGTGGGCATGGGGCTTAATATCCACAAAACGGTCCTGCCGGTTAACACCGATATTCTCATAAGGATTCATAAAATAATCCCCTTCAAATAAATATGCTCCCTTTTCCATGGAACTATATTTACTATATTCTCTATGAATCCTGGGATTTTCAAAATCCACTGTCCCCTTTACCAGATTTTCCTTCTCCTGTTCCGTAAAAGAACGCAAAAAAATATCTAATTCATCTTGAGTCATATTACCTCCTGATCTGTTGCTCATCCAGCTCTAACTTAGAATGTGCCTGAAGCACACTTTAGTAATCATTCTAAACAATATATCGAAGTTCGTCAAATACCTTCCGAAATAATCTCATTTTACCTAAAGCAAAAACCCGGTATCATGCCGGATTCCACAGATAAGTTTTCTTATTATTTATATATAGAAAACTTATCTTGAAAACCAGGATGATACCGGGTTCTGTTTCACCCTTACCGTTTACCACTATGCTTCTTCTAAATTCAGGTATTTAGCTACATACTGTCCGGTATAAGATTTTGGATTACGGGCGATTTCTTCCGGTGTACCACTAGCGATAACGGTACCACCTTTGTCTCCGCCTTCCGGGCCGATGTCGATAATATAATCTGCCGTTTTAATTACATCCAGGTTATGCTCGATTACCACTACCGTATTCCCACCTTCTGACAGACGCTGTAATATCTCGATTAATTTATGAACATCCGCAAAATGAAGACCTGTAGTCGGCTCGTCCAGAATGTATATCGTCTTTCCTGTACTACGCTTACTCAATTCTGTTGCCAGCTTGATTCTCTGGGCCTCTCCACCTGATAAGGTGGTTGACGGCTGTCCCAAACGGATATAGGATAATCCCACATCGTATAGAGTCTCTATTTTCCTGCGAATGGATGGAATATGTTCGAAGAATGTCATAGCTTCTTCCACGGTCATATCCAAGACATCATAGATACTCTTACCTTTATATTTAACATCCAGCGTCTCACGGTTGTATCTTTTCCCCTGACATACTTCACAGGGTACATATACATCGGGAAGAAAATGCATTTCTATTTTCAGGATACCGTCACCACTGCAGGCTTCACAACGGCCGCCCTTGACATTAAAACTAAATCTTCCCTTCTTATATCCTTTCGCTTTTGCATCAGAGGTAGATGCAAATAAGTCACGAATCTGGTCAAACACGCCGGTATAAGTAGCCGGGTTTGATCTTGGAGTACGTCCGATTGGTGACTGGTCGATATCAATCACCTTATCCAGCTGGTCAATTCCTTCGATAGTTACATGCTTTCCGGGTATCACTCTTGCCCGGTTCAAATCCCTTGCAAGCCTCTTATATAAGATCTCATTTACCAGAGAACTTTTACCGGATCCGGATACACCGGTTACGCATGTCATAACTCCAAGGGGAATCTCTACATCTATATTCTTCAGGTTATTCTGTGCTGCACCCACGACTTTAATAAATCCTGCCGGCTCTTTTCTTATTTTCGGAACCGGAATCTTAATTCTTCCGCTGAGATATGCACCTGTCACAGATTTTTTATTTTTCATAATCTGTTTTGCCGTTCCTTCAGCCACGACCTCACCGCCGTGTTCTCCTGCCCCCGGTCCAATATCCACGATATAATCTGCCGCCAGCATTGTGTCCTCATCATGTTCTACTACAATCAGAGTATTTCCCAGATCCTTTAAATTATTTAGTGTACGCAGCAGCTTATCATTATCCCGCTGATGCAGTCCTATACTTGGCTCATCCAGAATATACGCAACCCCTACAAGCCCTGACCCGATCTGCGTAGCCAGACGGATACGCTGTGCTTCACCACCGGATAAAGTTCCGGTTGCCCTTGCCAGTGTCAGATATTCCAGTCCAACATCGATGAGGAAGCCGATTCTTGCTTTAATCTCTTTTAATATTTGATGTCCAATCATTTCCTGGTGTTCTGTCAGCACCATACTATCCAAAAACTTCTGGAGTTTCCGTATAGACATTGCCGTCACCTGAAAAATATTGGTATCGTTAATTGTAACCGCCAGGGCTTCCTTTTTCAGTCGCTGTCCTCCACAGGTCTTACAAGGTGTTACTCTCATAAATGCTTCATATTCCTGTTTCATGGAATCGGAACCTGTTTCCCGGTAGCGGCGTTCCACATTACGGATCAGCCCTTCAAACGCAACATCATAGACACCTTCTCCACGCTGTCCGCGGTAATATACTTTCACTTCTTTTCCATTTGTCCCATGAATGAGCATATGGCGGATATTTTCCGGCAGATCCTGATACGGCATATTCAAATCAAATTTATACTCTTTTGCCAGTGCATCCAGAATCGCTCTGGTATAACTGCCTTTATCAGTACAAGACTGCCAGCCCATCACCGTAATCGCTCCGTCCGCAATACTCAGTGACTTATCCGGAATCATCAGTTCTTCATCAAACTCCATCTTGTATCCCAATCCATAACAATCCGGACATGCACCGAAAGGATTGTTAAAAGAAAAGCTTCGGGGCTCGATCTCATCAACACTGATACCGCAGTCCGGGCAGGAAAAACTCTGGCTGAACCGCACCGGTTCTCCATCCTGGACATCTACTAGAACCAGTCCTTCTGCCAGATTCAATACATTTTCCAGGGAATCTGTCAGCCTTTTCTGTATCCCTTCTTTTATAACAAGACGGTCTACAACAATTTCGATATTATGCTTTTTATTTTTATCCAGTTTTATTTCTTCAGATAACTCATACATATTCCCATCTACACGGACACGGACATAGCCACTGCGCTTTGCCTGCTCAAACAGTTTCGTATGCTCGCCTTTTCTGCCCCGGATTACCGGTGCAAGAAGCTGAATCTTTGATTTTTCCGGCAAGGACATGATCTGATCCACCATCTGGTCCACCGTCTGCTTCGCGATCTCTTTCCCGCACTTCGGACAGTGGGGGATACCAATTCTGGCATACAGCAGACGGAAGTAGTCATAAATTTCCGTAACCGTTCCAACTGTGGATCTGGGGTTTCTGTTCGTTGATTTCTGATCAATGGAAATCGCCGGCGGAAGACCTTCAATACTCTCTACTTCAGGTTTTTCCATCTGTCCCAAGAACTGTCTTGCATAGGATGACAGAGACTCCATATATCGTCTCTGCCCTTCTGCATAAATAGTATCAAATGCCAGGGAAGATTTACCCGATCCGCTTAGCCCGGTCAAAACCACAAATTCATTTCTGGGAATATTCAAAGTAACATTCTTTAAATTATGCTCGTTAGCTCCTCTTATTTTTATATACTGCTTACCATTTTTTACTGCCATTCTATTCTATCTCCTGTAATTGTTTCTTTAGTGTGATCATCTTGTCACGTAAATCTGCAGCTGCTTCAAAGTTTAATTCTGCCGCTGCCTGCTTCATCTGTTTTTGAACCTCTCCAACCAGTTTTTCCAGTTCTTTTCTGCTCATGGATTCCGGATCTTTTTCGAATTCCATTTCATTTTTAGCCACTGCCTTGGATATACTGATAATATCACGTACCGCTTTTTTAATGGTCTGAGGGGTAATTCCATGCTCCTGGTTATAAGCTTCCTGCACGGCACGCCTTCTCTGTGTCTCGCCAATTGCCAGTCTCATAGAATCCGTTATCACATCTGCATACATGATAACATGCCCGTCTGAGTTTCTGGCCGCACGTCCTATTGTCTGTATCAGACTGGTAGCGGAACGCAGGAAACCTTCTTTATCCGCATCCAGAATTGCAACAAGGGTAATCTCCGGAATATCCAGACCTTCTCTTAACAGGTTAATTCCAACCAGAACATCAAATACACCCAAACGCATATCGCGGATAATTTCAGACCGCTCCAATGTATCGATATCCGAATGCAGATACCTCACTTTAATTCCAATTTCCCTCATATAATCTGTCAAATCTTCAGCCATGCGCTTAGTAAGGGTTGTAATCAGAATCTTATTGCCTTTATCTACTTCTTTATTTACTTCTCCAACCAGATCATCGATCTGGCCTTCTACCGGGCGAACTTCAACCTGGGGATCCAAAAGTCCCGTCGGCCGGATAATCTGCTGTGCTCGCAGCAGTTCATGCTGTTCTTCATAATCTCCCGGTGTTGCAGAGACAAACATAATCTGATCAATTTTATTTTCAAATTCTTCAAAGTTCAATGGTCTGTTGTCTTTTGCAGAGGGCAGCCGGAATCCATAATCAACCAAGGTACTCTTTCTGGACTGGTCACCTGCATACATTCCCCGAATCTGGGGTACCGTCTTATGAGACTCATCTATAATCATCAGAAAATCATCCGGGAAATAATCAATCAGTGTATGAGGGGTCGCTCCCGGCTCTAATCCCGATAAATGTCTGGAATAATTTTCAATACCGGAACAGAATCCGGTTTCCTTCATCATCTCTATATCAAAATTCGTTCTCTCGGAAATTCTCTGAGCCTCCAGTAGCTTGTCTTCACTTTTGAAATATGCCACTCGTTCCTTCAGCTCTTCTTCAATATTGGCTGCTGCTTCCAGTATTTTCTCCATGGGAACAACATAGTGGGATGCCGGGAAAATGGCAATGTGCTCCAATGAACTTTTAATCTCACCCGTTAATACATCGATTTCTACGATACGGTCAACCTCATCTCCAAAGAACTCCACTCTTACAGCCGTATCACTGGAATCTGCCGGAAATATTTCAAGTACATCCCCTCTTACCCGGAAGGTACCACGCTTAAAGTCCATATCATTCCGGTCATACTGAATGTCAATCAGCTTATGAACCACTTCGTCACGGTCTTTTTCCATTCCCGGGCGCAGTGAGATTACCATCTCCTTATAGTCTACCGGGCTTCCCAATCCATAAATGCAGGAAACACTGGATATAATGATAACATCATCTCTCTCTGCCAGGGATGTGGTCGCTGAAAGCCGAAGCTTATCTATTTCATCGTTTATGGATGAATCCTTCGCTATATAGGTGTCCGATGAAGGGACGTAGGCTTCCGGCTGGTAGTAATCGTAATAGGACACAAAATACTCCACCGCATTCTCCGGAAAGAACTCCTTAAACTCACCGTAAAGCTGGGCAGCAAGGGTTTTATTATGTGCGATAATCAGGGTTGGTTTTTGTAGTTGCTGGATGACGTTTGCCATCGTAAAGGTCTTACCGGAACCTGTGACTCCAAGTAACGTTTCAAATTGGTTGCCTTCTTTAAAGCCCTGAACCAACTCGGCTATAGCCTGCGGCTGGTCGCCGGTGGGCTGATATTCTGATTGTAATTTGAACTCCATAATGTATTTTACCTCCGTGGTGACCGAAAAAGTATAGGTTCAAAGAATGTCTGTCTTTTGCAGGTTACGCTAATCCTTCACTGCTTTCCAACAATAATCCATCATAATTGCTCACATACTCTTTGTCCTGCAAAATCCGATATTATTCAAATTCGCTTTCTGCAAAAACTTCAGATTCTTTTTTCATCATTATTAACTGTGTCCTAGTATACCACAGCCCACACTATTTTTCAAACATTTGTTTGCTTTTTTACAATATTTCTCATTCCTAAAAAAAGCCATTATATCAAGGTCTCCCTTTATATAACAGCTTTTCTTATTGTTCTAACGCTTTTATAATCTCCCGCTTATAATCCAGAAATGTATCTGTCAGGTTGAAATCAGCCCTTCGGGGCTTTGGCTCCTGTATCCGGATTTCTTTTGTAATCTGCCCTGGCTGCCCGGTTAATAAATAGATGCGGTCTGACAGGATAATGGCCTCGTCTATATCATGGGTGATAAATATGGTTGACAGCCGGATATGTTCCATGACATCCAGATACCATTTATGCATTGCACCTTTTGTAATCGTGTCCAGGGCACTGAACGGTTCGTCCAGAAGTGCCACTCCCTGAGAAAACATATAGGTTCTTAGCAGCGCCGCTCTCTGCCTCATTCCACCGGAAAGCTGGCTGGGATATTTTTTCTCTGTTCCTTCCAATCCAAATTCTTTAAAATAGGAAGATACTTTTTCTCTCGCCGCTTTTTTCCCGATACCTTTTACCAGAAGGGGGAGCGCCACATTATCTTCAATTGTCCGGTACGGAAGCAGCAGGTCTCTCTGAAGCATATAGCTAATGTACCCGGCCTGTCCGGTAATATTTTTTCCATCCAGTAAAATTTCTCCGCCATCCGGTGAAGCCAGCCCTGAAATAACGTTAAAGAGTGTGGTCTTTCCCACACCGCTGACCCCCAGAAGGCAGACCAGTTCCCCTTCACTTACCTCTATTGATACATCTGATAATATCTGTTTATCTTCAAATGCCTTTGATATATGGTTTGCCGCTAATTTTATCATTTTGTCCCCCTGAATCGTGCAAGCTGGCTTGTGCTATTCCTTAATCAGCAGTGTGAAAGCTGTGCTATATCTTAATCAGCAGTGTGAAAGCGATTTTCTTTCACACTTGTCCCACTGAATCGTGCTGCTTATTGTGGTAAATACTCGTTGGAAAAACCGTATCCTGCAGGAATTTCTTTATCTGCCAGCTTGTTTTCATTAAGCCAGCCATAAAACCCATCCCATCTTGCCGCATCGATATATCCCCAGCTCTTTGCATCCGACTGATATTGGTCCTTTAAATATTCCTGGCTCGCCTGAACCAGTTTGCTGTCCAATTCCGGTGCTGCCTTGCAGAGAATATCCGCCGCACCAGCCGGGTCCTTAATGGCATCCTCATATCCCTTTGCCAGAGCCGACATAAATGCCTTTGCTGCATCCGTATTATCTTTCAGAAAATCATTATTGGCTACAATAACAGGGGTATAATAATCAAATACCGGGTTGATATCCTTAAATGCGAAATAATCTGTTGGCAGGTCATTTACCTCTGTAGCAATACCACCCCACGCATAATATACCCATATAGCATCCACCTGTTTTGATTTCAGAGCAGTCACTTCATCTGTTACTGTGCTTGGAATCAGTTTCACTTTACTGAAATCACCGCCATCCTGTTCTACTACATTTGCAATCATCGCTTTTTCTACCGGTAGATCCCAGGTAGCATAAACATGGTCTTCCATCCCTTTGGGTGCGTCCATGCCTTCCCCTTTTCTGGAAATAATTCCGGATGTATTATGCTGGATCACAGCTGCAACTGCCGTTACCGGAAGCGGATCTTCCCTTGCAAATGCAGGAGCCAGCGAATCCTGGAAATCCACGCCAAACTGTGCTTTTCCGGAAGCAACAAGTGCCGTAGCACCATCTTCCGGAGGCTGTACAATCTCAACTTCCAGACCGGCTTCCTCAAAATATCCCTTTTCCTGAGCTACATAGAGTCCGGTATGGTTGGTATTCGGTGTCCAGTCCAGTACAAATGTGAGCTTTGTCTTTTCTCCTGCTGTTTTTGCCTGGCTCTCTGACTGCGCTTCTCCGCCGTCTTCTGCCGTACTGTCCTTTTGTGCTGCAGGATTTTCTGTCTCTACAGCTTGTGTATCACCGGATGCACCGGTTATTTCTCCTTTTGACGCACTGGTTCCGCAGCCTGCCAGAGCCATAACCATAGTCAGGCTTAACGTAACCGCCAATAAATTCTTTTTCATTTGTATTCTCCTCTAAATTCTCTGTTTCAAATATATTCACTAATCGAATTACATTCACTGTTGCAAATATTTGCAAATGTTTTTACTATTTATAAATCACATTTTTTTCATGTATTATTCTAAATGATCCCAGGGCATCAACTTCTTGCGCAGTATTGTTACCAGCCACATCAGAACCAGACTAATTGCTGATATCAGAAAAATTACTGCAAACATTTTATCAAAAGAATAAGCACTCCGCACCCGGGTCATGTATACTCCAAGCCCCTGAAATCCACCCAGCCATTCCGCAATCACTGCTCCCACTACAGAATAAGAGACTGAAATTTTAAGACTTGTAAAAAAATTGCCCAACGCACCGGGAAGTTTCACATAGCGAAAAATCTGTCCCTGGCTTGCCCCCATGGATCTCATAAGATTCATGGTATCTTTATCCGCCGCCCGGAAACCTTCTAAAAGTCCCACTGCAATCGGGAAAAAAGTTACGATTACAATCAATGTAACTTTCGGCGCAACATCATATCCCATCCACAATACTAAAAGCGGTGCAATGGCAATTGTAGGGATCGTCTGGGTAATCACCATGATCGGATAAAATGCCTTATACACCCCTTCAAAACGATCCATCAACACCGCAGCCAGAAATCCGGTCAATATGCCGATTCCCAGACCCAGAAAAGCCTCAATCAGCGTTGTCCCCAAATGCATCATCAATAAGTTGAAATCACTTACAAATGCTTTGATGACAGCCACCGGCGACGGCAGCATAAAAGAAGGCACCAGTTCAAATGATGATGCCGCCTGCCATAAAACAAGCAAAGCCAGGATCGCACTGATACAATAAAGCTTACTGGTGATGCTTTGTAACTTTCTTTTCAATCGTAAGTACATCTCCTTCCGGCTTATAGGAAACTTTAATATATGCCGCAACAGACGGTGCACCTGCGCGTATTGCAATGTGCTGGCATTCTTTGATAATATCCATTAACTCATCATAATCACCTTCGATTGCAGTCTCAAAAGGTCCTACATAATAATTTAAACCCGTGCTTTTAATATACGCAATTACTTCATCTACAATACGGATTAATTCCTCATCATTTTTTGCTTCCGGTAAAGTTTGGATCGCTACACTTGCATTCATCTTTCATTTCTCCATTTCTTATATTATTATTTTATATAAAACAAAAACCCTATCTACTCGATAGGGTTTTATCAATCAGCTGCAATTTATCTAAAGTTACGAAAACTGCTCCATTGGTATATTTCCCTACGCTGGTATGATCCAGATCAGGTTATGGGTCTAAACATTGGTGTAGTTTACTCTCAGCCGGGTTCTCCCGACTCCCCTTATTTCTTGTTGCTTTTATAATTATTATTTGCTGCTTAAATATTTTTCAATATTGTTCATAGCTTCCTGCTCATCGCTGCCTTCTACAATGACATTAACATTTTCACCTGCTACCAGGCCCAAAGTCATCATACCCATTATACTCTTAGCATTCACTTTCTTGTCACCACATTCTACATGGATATCGCTCTCATACTGGCTTGCCACCTGCACCAAAAGTGCTACCGGTCTTGCTTCCAATCCACTTGGAATCTGAATTGTGATAGGTTTTTTAATCATAATGTTTCTCCTCCTTGTTCTCTCTTAGCTCATCCGCTAAATTGCTTAATTTTCTCAATCTATGATTTACTCCTGATTTTCCAACTTGAGGTGTTAACAACATTCCCAATTCCTTTAGTGTCGCATCCGGCTGGGCTAACCGTAGTTCTGCCATTTCAGCCAATCCTTCGGACAGACTCTCAAATCCTGCCGTTGACTGAATATACTTGATATCTTCTATTTGTTTTACTGCCGCGCTGACTGTTTTATGAATATTAGCCGTCTCGCAATTAACCTTTCGGTTCACCTCGTTGCGCATGTCCTTCAAAATCCGGACATTCTCTAAATTCATAAGTGCCACATGTGCCTCCATGATATTCAATATATCGACTATTTGTGCGCCTTCTTTAATATAGACAACATAATATTTCTTTCTGGCTACGATTTTGGCATCCAGATCGAAACTATTTATAATCGCCTGCAGCTGTTCTGCCTTATGTATGGTCGTGCAGACAATTTCAAAATGATAAAACTTCTGCGGATCACTGATCGAACCTGCTGCCAGAAAAGCGCCTCTGATAAATGCCCTTTTACAGCATGTGTTCTGAATCACCATATTATTCACTATGGAAAGATTTTCTTCTACTTCCATATCCTTATTCAGGAGCTTGGCAGCCTTCAAAATCATAAGTGAATCTTCGTGTCGTTTTACCAAAACCATATACACGCGGCTTTTTCTTACAGACACATTCTGTCTGATAGAAACCTCCGTCTCTATATTAAAGGTTTTTCTCAATAAAGTAAAGTACTTTCTTGCGACTGCGATATTTTCTGTCTGGATTCTTACACTGTATTTGTCTTTGCTGGAGATGGATATACCACCGCACATACTTATGATTGCGGTAATTTCTGCAATTTGGCAATGTCTCGCGCTGCTGGACTGTCTTGATAATTCTTCTTTGACATCGCTTGAAAAAGACATAACACACCCTCTTATCTATTAATATCCCTGTGTTCTATTTTCAGTCCGTATTCATCCTTGGGACCAAGGGTTTCGAACAGCCTGTTTGCCAATGTTACTGAACGGTGTTTTCCTCCCGTACAGCCAATGCTGATGACCAACTGGTTTTTTCCTTCTATAATGTAATTCGGTATGAGAAATTCTACCATATCGGTCAGTTTATTCAAAAATTCATGTGCTATGTCATATCCCATAACATAGTCCTGTACTTCCCTGTCATTTCCGGTCTTGTGCTTTAACTCTTCAATATAGAAAGGATTTGGCAGAAAGCGTACATCAAATACCAGATCTGAATCACTTGGTATCCCATATTTAAAGCCGAAGGATAAAATAGTAATCATGATATTTTTAAATTCCTGGTTTTGCACAAATATCTTATCCAGTTCCAGCTTCAGCTCCCTGGTCAGCAGCTGACTGGTATCCAGGATATAATCCGCATGCTGTTTTAAGAAAACCAGCTGTTCCCGCTCTGCGGCAATTCCCTTATCAATTCTGCCGTTTTTTGCAAGTGGATGGGCTCTTCTGGTTTCCTTGTAACGTTTCACAAGAACTGCATCTGCCGCATCCAGAAAGAGGATCTCATAATGGAATCCTTCTATTACCATTGACTCCAAAACATGTTCCAGTTCCTTTAATGCCCTGCCGTTTCGCACATCTACGCCCATTGCCACTTTATTTATCTCGTTTCCCGGTGTACAGGCCAGTTCTGCAAACTTACGCAGGAGCTGTATTGGCAGATTATCTACACAAAAATAACCAACATCCTCCAGCATCTTAAGCGCCGTACTTTTACCTGCTCCGGACATTCCCGTAACAATTACGAATCTCATCCTTAGAATTCTCCTAATCTTTTCACTTCCGGCTCTAATGTCACACCGAACTGTTCTTTCACACGTCCGGTAACTTCATCCATCAGTGCCACAATGTCTCTGGCAGAAGCATTCCCTTTATTAATCACAAATCCACAATGCTTTTCTGAAACCTGAGCATCTCCAACGGAAAATCCTCTCAGTCCTACATCCATAATCAGCTTTCCGGCAAAATACCCTTCCGGCCGTTTAAACGTACTGCCGGCGCTGGGGTACTCCAGAGGCTGTTTTGTAACTCTTTTATTTTTCAATTCTTCCATGAGGCTTCGGATCTGGTCCGGATCACCTTTTTTTAATTCAAGACTTACTTCCAATACAATATCATTCTGTCTGGCTACCAGACTGGTTCGATACCCTAACTGAAGTTCCTGATTTGACAGCTTTTGAATGCTGCCTTCCTGTGTCATGACCGTGGCAGAAAGAATTACATCTTTCATTTCTCCGCCATAGGCACCTGCGTTCATAACTACCGCACCACCGATTGTCCCAGGAATCCCTGATGCAAATTCAAATCCGGTAAGTCCTGCATCTAAAGCTTTCTTAGCTACTTTCGACAACAAAGCCCCGGACTTTGCAGTGATCTGCGTTCCTTCTATTATAATATCACTGTAATTCTTAAAAATTTGAATAATGACTCCGCGATAACCTTTGTCACCCACCAAAAGATTACTGCCGTTTCCTAAAACATAAAACGGCTCTCCGGTGTTCTTACACACCTGCACCACACGTCCAATTTCATCTTTGGAATGAGGCAATACATAAAAATCTGCCGGACCTCCAATTCGGAAAGTGGTATGTTTCTTCATTTCTTCATCTACATGTACATTGTCACTTCCGACAATCTCACACAACTGATTATACAAATCCTGATTCACTTTTTACCCCTAATCTGTTTTTATATCCAGTACCATATATACCCTTAAACCGGAAAAATAGACCAGCAATTTGACCGGCTGCCCGGTATCGTTGTACCGATTTATAAAAGTCATTTTATTTGGCCTGTACTTTACTCCCTATAATACAATAAAGAGGGCTTTATTTCAAGCCCTCTTTTTGATGGATTTCTCTTACTATGTGAATTTTACAGAAATATATTCTATCATTAAGTACTTTTAAATGTTCTCCTTGATACAATAAATGTAATCTATAAACACTAAGTAATACGAAGTAAATTTATCAGACTATTTATAAGATCCCACTGGCCCGAATACTCTCCACAATCTCCTCTATCCGCTCCACATTCTCCACCAGGGCAAATCTCACATATCCTTCACCCAAAGTTCCAAAGCTGCTGCCCGGTACACAGATGACGCCGGATTTTTCCATCAGTTCCATTACAAATTCATTCGAATCTGTATAACCATCCGGCAATGGCGCCCATACAAACATTGTGCCCTCACTGTCTGGCACATTCCAGCCGATGCTGCGAAGTCCGCCGCAAAGCGCCTGATTTCTTTTTTCATATTCCCGGCACTGCTCTTCTACCATATAAAACGGTCCATTCAGTGCTGCCGCTGCCCCATATTGAACAGGCAGAAATACACCGTAATCGATCTGGGTTCTGACCGCCCGGAATTTCTCGATAATTTTTTTATTTCCAATGGCAAAGGACATTCTGGCACCGGTGTAGTTAAATGATTTAGATAGGGAATAAAATTCAACACCTACTTCTTTTGCCCCTTCAAACTGCAAAAAGGAACCTCCTTTTCTTCCGCCATAAATGATATCGGAATAGGCATTGTCATGTAAGATTACAATTTCATACTTTCTGGCAAATGCGACCAGCTCTTCATAAAAACTGTCAGGAGCAACTGCGCAGACCGGATTTGCCGGATAATTTACTACCATAAATTTTGCGGCTTTTGCTGTTTCTTCCGGAATTTCATCCAGCCGGGGTAAAAAATTATTTTCTTTGTATAATGGATACTGTATTGTCTTTGCATCGCATAGGGATGGACCAATATTGAATATAGGATATCCAGGATTCGGAACCAGCACCACATCCTGCGGGTTGCACAATGTCCATGCAAAATGTGCCATTCCTTCCTGGGATCCATTCATGGACATAATTTCATCCGCTTCCAGCGCAACCTGGAATCTTTTTTGGTAGAAGTCCTGTACAGCCTGTATAAGCTGCGGAATATCTACCAGGGCATATTTGTAGTTGTCCGGGTCTTTTGCAGCCTCAGATACGGCTTCTATGATGTGTGGAGCGGTTTTAAAGTCCGGTGTACCTACCGAAAGATTATATATTTTCTTTCCCTGCCTTATTAACTCTTCCTTTTTTTCATTGAGCACGGCAAATATTCCCGCTTGAAACATATTTGACTTATTGGAAAATGTAATATTCATAACGTTTTTAACCCTCTTTTCTCCGATGTATGTGACACTACTTAACTAATTTACCTGATTAGCTTTTATTTGTTCATTTTCAATAAATTTATGGTTCAAATACACATGCAGTATCTGCTGTATATTTGAACCATATTATTTTTACTCTTATACTTACTTCGTTTTTGCTCAGGTTCTCCTATAAACGCATTACCTTATTCATAGCCAGATGCTAATGAAGACTTATTTACTTTCTTTATATTCCGGTTTCCCTGCAGACTCATTGCTTTCTTCATATTCAGATTCATCACCCGCTGGCTCATAGTTTTCCTCATACTCAGATTCATCACCTTCAGGCTCATAGTCTTCCTCATATTCAGATTCATCACCCACAGGCTCATAGTTTTCCTCATACTCAGATTCATCACCTTCAGGCTCATAGTCTTCCTCATATTCAGATTCATTACCTGCAGACTCATAGTCTTCCTCATATTCAGTTCCATCACCTTCAGGCTCATAGTTTTCCTCATACTCAGTTTCATCAACTACAGGCTCATACTCTTCCTCATATTCAGTTCCATCACCTTCAGGCTCATAGTCATCCTCATATTCAGTTCCATCACCTGCAGACTCATAGTCTTCCTCATACTCAGATTCTCCTGCAGTCCCATATCTTGTTTCATACTCAGATTTTCCTGAATCCTCATAACTTTCTCCAAACCCAGATTCTTCGTAAGCTCCAGTCATACCTTGATAATCATTTTCATAATCTTCATCATAATCATCGTCATCGATATCTTCTTCTTCGCTTTCAGCTATTATGCCTTTTTTCCTTCTGCTTCTTCCTTCCAGCATAATTGTAACCATAAACAGAACAATGCTGGCAATGCTGATAAAGCTTCCGGACCATAATCCTTCCGGCGTAAAGTCAATAGTAATCTCGTGTGCGCCCTCATTCAGGTCAAATCCCATGAGCGCGGTACCAACAGCATACGTTTCGATTTCTTTTCCATCCACCATTACTTTCCAGCCGGTATCATATGGAATGGAGGTAAGCAGGGTTCCTGCTGTTTTCACATCGATATTGCCTCTTATTTTTCCATCTTCCGCCGTTGTTACATTCATCTGGTTTGCTGAAAGTTTTTCATACATCTTCGCATAATCTTCATCCTTGCAGGTATAGACACGGACTCCAACCGGATTTTCGTTTCCTTCTTTATAAGTGATGGTCACGTTAGCTTTGCCATCCTCGGTTACTCTTCCCAGATCAAAGAGATTGGTGTTATAACCGTTAATCGTCTTCTCATACTGCGGAGTCTTGATCACCAGTTTTTCCACATTGGAGGTCATTTCCAGATAGGTCTGTTCGCCCGGGTACAGACGGATAATATATGTGGGACCTTCTTCAATGTCGTACTCTTCTCTCAAAGTATACATCGGATCACTGCCCGTAGCCAATCCGGCAAACTGATCCTGGATTTCCATAGGAACCAGTCCTTCAATCTGCCAGTCCTTAATGGCTGAATCCACCATAAAGCCCAGTGACAGTGCATTTTCATTTTTATAAAGGGCCAGTGGCTCTTCATAACCGACGCGGTTCATATTATAAAGAGTATCTGAATCGGCTTTGGAAACCAGATAACGGACTCCAAATACATCATTAAACAATTTTGTCATACCGTTATAGCCATTCTTATTTGTGCGGGCTTCCATACCAATACCTTTGCACATATTTACCGTAGCAGCCGGCATTGTGGATGAAAACAGCACTACACCATTACCGCCCATGAACATCGTTTCATTCCGCATTCTCTGACTGTCAATTTCACTTCGGTAGAAATCTTTATCTCCCTGCTCCGCCATTAATTTCTTATAGGCACTCTGCTCATCCAGATAAGTACTTCTTCCAACAGTACCATTACTGCAGACACCATAGATCCCCATTGTGATCATCTCCGCCAGCATAACACCCAGAATCACGTTCTGTACAACCACCGCCCGAAGTTTCATAAAGCGGTAGAGCAATAACAGGATACTGTAAATCACAAGCAGTCCCAGCGTTACCAGATAAACATACATATCTCGTTCCCCGGCTTTTGTAATCATGCAGTATACCACAAATCCAATGGGCACAAGACAGGATATTATAATTTTGACTGCATGCATATTTTTCACATGGGTGAAAGCTTCATACCCCATGATCAGAATTAAGCAGATATAAATAAATGAAAAACGGTTAGGCAGACCATTCTGAGTATGGAATCCATGCCATATAAAGTTAAGCATATTGAAATTAAAACTCAGCACCAAAAGTGCACAGAGCAGAATTTTTGAAATTCGTTCCCGCAGGCTCACCTTTTTATCCAGCAGATAAAGTACTACCAGGATCAGTATAATGACGCCGCAGTAAGCATTTACCCCAGCCTGGTCGTCCGCAATGTTGATAGGCTCAACAAAGGCAAAATGGCTGGTGAGCTGATCGATGGTACTGGTGAAGAACTTGATCTTATCCGGAAATCCATTGTCATCCATGGATTCTGTAATTCCCAGCGCCTTATATGCCGGCATCAGAACAAGCGCTGCCATTCCACCGCTGAGCAGTGCATACCAGGCAAAGTTAATTCCGGATTTAAAAAATGCCTTGATGGTAAATCTCTTTGCTGCGATCCACTGTACCAGAAAATATAGACAGGAAAATAAACACAGCATAAATCCGATATAATAATTACAATAAAGCCCCAGGAACAGTGAAAGACCAAAGGTTCTTCCGCTTTCCCCTTTTACAATCCGTTCAATGCCGAGCATGACAATAGGAAGAAGGGCAATGCTGTCCAGCCACATCAAATTGAAATAATATCCAATCATAAAGCTGCTGAGGGCATACATTACGGCAAACACTACCGGAGTAAAATTCTTCCCTTTATTGCGCGTGGTTAAGTAATATCCAAAACATCCCCCGCATAAAGCGATCTTGATAATGATCAGGTAAGCCATCACATCCATCATATTCCTTGCCGGGAATAATACGATCAGGAAATTCAGCGGGCTTGCCAGATAATAAGCATACGTTGCCCAGAAATTATATCCCAGACCTCCGCCAAAAGAATAAAGTAAAGACTCACTGGCAGCGAGCTTGTCATGAAAATCCGTAAAAAACGGGAGATACTGATGCAGGGAGTCAATAATTAATACACCATGATCCCCAAACGGAAATACTCCATTCGCAATGTATGCAATCAGCATTACAATTGCCGGAATTCCCGCAGATGCAATGACACACCATTTCTTTGTCCTGCGGATCTTCAATTCTTTTTCCGTCAATTCAGAAATATCCTTTTTTTCTTTAAATACAAACGCTTTGCTGAAAACATAATTTAATACTAATACTACAACCTGAATTACCAGCTTGGCTATTAAATCATTCATGCCCCAGACACAGCTCAGCAGGACGACCCCAAATACTTCAATATACATGGTCAAAAGCCGCATTCCTACAAACTGCGCACATTCTTTAATGACTTCCCAAACGGTATTTCGCTTACTCTCAAATACAAAGATTTTGTTTACCACATAGGCAAAAGCAATTGCCAGCAATATGGAAATAAAGTTGGCTATAGTAATGTCGATGCCCAATACTGTACGCA
Source organism: Robinsoniella sp. RHS (assembly GCF_001029355.1). NCBI lineage: Bacteria > Bacillati > Bacillota > Clostridia > Lachnospirales > Lachnospiraceae > Robinsoniella > Robinsoniella sp. RHS. The sequence continues at coordinate 127,176 of NZ_JNGB01000018.1, read as the reverse complement.
TAAGCGTATAAGAAACCAGGTTAACGAGTGTGGTACATCCGCCAAAGAAAATGTAACGGACCGCCTGATTTTTAAACAATTTTTTTATCCAGTTCATTTTGCACTCCTCATTTAAAATACTGTCGTGTTAAGTATAGCTTTTGATATTTGAAAAATCAACCATAATTGTGTGAAATCCCCTTAAAACTTCCTTAACATGGAAAGGAACAAAAAGGTCCCTCCCTTCTTATTTGATCCGGATTCCCTTCTGCATCCAGAAGGAATAAAGAATTTTCTCCTTCACCTTTTTCCGTGTCATACGCTCCAATGCCCGGGCATAGCAGTCCAGCTGGATCTTATATTTGTCCACCAGTATTTCGGCATGGTCATCCGGTACATAATCCGTCTTATAGTCAACCAGAATTATTGCCTCATCTTCGTAAAAAAATGCATCAATGATACCCTGAATCAATACTATTTCTTCATTATCCCCAGGCATATCGCAGGCCGGATTGTGATACTGCCCGGGTAAACGGCCTGAAAGTGCTCTTATTTCAGATGCCGGAACCCCCAGGACAAACTGTTGTTCCCGGTACAGATTCCCCTTCTGTTCGGCCTTTGCCATCCGTTTTCCCAGAACCGAATTGGCAAAGCGGACCATCTTCCTTTTATCAATCAGATCTATTTCCTCCCCGGTCATCTTTCCTTCTTCTAGGAGCCGTTCAATCTGTTCATCCAGTTTCTTACCGCTGGAAGCTGCGGCAAAGTCCAGTTCCTCTAAAAGTTTATGATATGCCGTACCACGTACTGCTCCGGGTACTTCGGTTTTCTGCTGCATAAACCGGGGTATGAAAGGAACAATATCCGGTTCTTCGTAAATAGAAAATTCTTCTTCCCCCATACTCAGCAGATTATCCATTGACTGACTGTATTTTTTAAGTTCGGAAACCGTAATTTTACCATGAATATCCGCATCCTGTTCATAGGGATATAACGGATCCATACGCATATTCAAGGCTTCCAGCTGTTCTTCACTCAGCATCCGGTGTCCCCGTTCCAAAAGTTCTTCTTTGGAAACTTTAATTGCCATTTGATGAGCCGCCTCTCTCGTGACCAGCTCTTTCACCGGACATACCCGGATGGAAAAGTATGCTTCTTTTTGATACAGCTCATGTGCCGGGTTATTGGTAAACCCATAGGCTTCCAAAAGCTCCCGGGCGGACTTGTGACGCATAAGTGCAGGCATCACCCAGTCCAGATAGGCAGATGCACCTGATAACTCGGTAAAAGATAGTTTTTCCTCTTCCCTGCGGCAGATCTGGCTCCATTTTTTTATCTTATCGACGATCCTGGTTACTGCACCGGTCATAATCAGCTTTTCTTTTGCTCTTGTGAAAGCCACATACAATACACGCAGCTCTTCTCCCAGGTTCTCATTGATGGTTTCCCTCTGTATGGTTTTCTTCAAAAGGGTCGGGCTTTTTACACGGAGAACGGGATCAATATAATCACAGCCAATTCCAAGCTCCGGATGCAGCAGCACTCTGCTCCTGCTGTCCTGCTGGTTAAATGTCTTGCCCATTCCTCCTGCAAACACAATCGGAAACTCCAGTCCCTTACTTTTATGGATACTCATTATACGGACCGTATCTTCCTGTTCCCCCACAGTGCTCGCCTCGCCGTAATCTACATTGTATTTCTGTAAATTCTCGATATACCGGATAAAGTTAAACAACCCCCGGTAGCTGGTAGTCTCATAGGTCATGGCTTTCTCCACCAGCATTTTCAGATTTGCAGTCCGCTGTTCTCCTCCAGGCATTGCAGCTGCATAGTCCCCGTATCCGGTGATCTCCAGCACCTGCCACAAAAGTTCATGCATAGGTGTATAGGGTACCAGCATACGGAAATGATCCAGAATTTCGAAAAATTTCTTTAACTTTTCTTTCAGGAAAGAATGATCATTGTCCTCTTCTGCTGTCTCAGCTGCATACAGCCTGCAGCATTCGTAAAATGGCATATCCGGGTTTGCACTTTTTATAGCCGCCAGTTCCCTGGCATCCAGTCCTCCAATCGGAGACTTCAGAACTGCCGCCATGGGAATTTCCTGTCTTGGATTGTCTGCAATCTTCAGAAATGCCAGGATCGTCTGTATCTCAACCGTTGAAAAATATCCGGTCTGTGATCCGGTATATGCCGGTATTCCCTGACTTTCTAAAACTCTTGCAAAAGAATCCGCCCATCCTGAAATGGTACGCAAAAGAATCACAATATCCCCATATCTGGCTTTTCGGTAAATTCCGGTAGATTTATCCAGCACTTCTTCTTTTCCAACAATCTCCAGAATGCGGTTGCCAATGGCTCTGGCTTCCAGTTCTCTGGCATTCTCTTCTACATCCTCTACTACCTCATCCAACGTATCCAGATCTACCAGGAGCATCTCCGTATTCGTAAAATCATCCACCTCATTTTGCTTTTCGGGAAAATCTGCGCCCGGATAAAGGGCCGCATCTGCATCGTACTGGATATTTCCAAGATATCTTGCCATAATCTGCTCAAAGATATAGTTTACACTGACCAATACCTGGCTTCTGCTTCGGAAATTCTTATGCAGGTCAATCCTCTGGCATATATTGTCAGTGACAGGATACGTATCATATTTTTCCATAAACAATTCCGGCCTTGCCAGTCGGAACCGGTAAATACTCTGCTTGACATCCCCTACCATAAAAATATTATATTTTCCCAAACATTTCTTAGATATGCTGGTCAGGATCAATTCCTGGACCAGGTTGCTGTCCTGGTATTCATCAATCAGAATTTCTTCATAATGTTCTGCCAGATCCTTTGCAGTCTGTGTAGGCACCGCTTCCCCTTCCTTATCCTCTACGAGAATATCCAGGGCAAAATGTTCCAGATCACTAAAATCTACCACGTTTTTTTCTCTTTTTTTCTGTGCATAACGCTCCGTAAATTCACATGCCAGATCAATCAGAACGCCCATGACTTCCCGGCTTTCCTGCATATCGGAAATCACGGATTCTAAATCACCAAAAAAGTACTGCTCCTGCAGTCCCTTCAGGCTTTTTTTCACCTGTTCCCGGATTGCTTTTACCTGTTCTTTCTTGTTTTCAGAGACAGCTTCATCCTTTTTTGTGGAGAGTCTGGCGTATTTACCCATTGCTGCAAATGCCTGTGCGTAATCCCGGTAATTATCTGCCTGACGTATCTTCCGGATCATCGCCTGATCCTGGCATAAAGCATCTTCATACATATAAGGTCCATCTTCCGCCCTGACAATGCGAAGTGCCTCTTCTGTCTTCTCTTCTATGTCCTTTAGCTGGCGCTTCAGGTTATCGGTTAATTTCTTCAGCCAGTCCGACTGCAAAAATTCTTCCGCAGATTCTATTTCATAAGCTTTCTTGCATTGCTGCAGCCATTTTTCCGGCCAGGGATAGCTCATAGAGAAATTGTAGAGTCCAAAAATCAGGTCTTCAATCCCCTGATCATTTTTTCCGGATGCATAGCATTCAATAAATTTCAGAAATGCCTCTTCCTTTTTCTCATAACAGTCTTCAATTAACTGCTCTGCCACATCTCTTTTTAAAAGCTTCAGCTCTCCTTCATCCGCTACACGGAATCCGGGATCCAGTCCGATTGCATGAAAATGATTACGGATAACATACTGGCAAAAGCTGTCAATAGTGGTAATCTGAGCATTATGCACCAGCGTAAGCTGGCGTTCCAAATGAACATCCAGCGGATTTTCTGCTGCTTTATTGTCCAGTGCCTTTGCAATACGTTCCCGCATCTCGCCTGCCGCCGCTTTGGTAAAGGTTACAATCAGCAGCTCATCGATATCCACCGGATGCTTTTTATCCGTTACCATGGTTACAATACGCTCCACCAGCACCGCAGTTTTACCTGAGCCCGCAGCCGCTGATACCAGAATATTACGATTTCTTAAGTCTATGACCTTTTGCTGGTCTTCGGTCCATGCTACTCCCATGCTTACCTTTCCTCACTTTCTGCTTCGGCTTGCGTCTGCCCACTTATTTTTTTCCATATTTCGTCCGGCTTATATTCTTTTAAACGATTATAACGGGTGCCCGGTATTCTCACATCAAATCCGCAAATCTCCCGGTATATGCAGTAATCACAGGCGGTCTTGTCCTTTCGCTCATAGGGAAGAGCTTCCATGTGCCCGTCTACAATCTGTTTTCCAATCTCCGTAATCTTATCATTGACAAACTTAGAAATCTGTCCAAACTGTTCCCTGCTGGCAATACTGGATGCTTTCGAGGGACTGCCATCCTTATTATAGGAAACCGGTATAACGCTGGAATCTTTTCCAATCTGAGTATCCAGATTCTCAATGATTTCTCTGCGATCATTCACAAGTCCGTCCAGCCGGAGTTTTTTCAGGATTTTCTGATTAATGATTTCCTGCGTATCTCCCCCTTCACGGTCCAGCATGGGATCCTGCATATTGTAATAGAAGATTCCCGCGGGTACAATTTCCTTATCTGGATAAATCCGCTGTTCCAGTTCCATTGCTGCATTGAGATAAACCACCAGCTGCAATTGGAGTCCATAATACAGTGCAACCAGATCAAAACTTGTATTTCCAGACTTATAATCGATTACCTTCACAAATACTTCATCCTCTTCCACCTTCACATCAGTCCGGTCAATCCTGCCACGAAGCTTCATCTTGTCCTCCTCTGTCAGCGAAATATTGACTGCTTCCAGATCCTCCACCATGGAGAAAGATACCTCGTAATTGCTGGGCACAAATGTCCCGGCTTTAATCTGTTCATGTAGTGCCCACACCGTGCGGCGCATAATACGCTTCATCCGCTCGATGGCATATTCATTCCGCGCAGAGCTGTAGAGAATCTTTGCCCCATATTCAGACGAAACTTCCTCTACCGTTTCTTCAATCATGGAATCCCTTATTTCTTCCGGCAGACTGAACCAGTTGTATTGGCTGTGTTCCACCTTTTTGGAAAACAGCTCGATCACACGGTGAAAGATATTCCCCATATCCATCGGCCGGAACAGATAAGTTTCCCGCTCCTTTAAGTCCAGTCCATACATCAGAAAATGCGAAAATGCACAGGCTGCAAATCGTTCCAGTCTGGTTACGCTGTTTTCCAGCACACTTCCATAGAGGGAAGAAGCCACTGCCTTTGGAAGCCCTTCATCCTTCCGCTTATAAAATGCGGCATCCACCAGGCCTTCTATCTTCTTCCTGTAATTTTCATTCTGATTATACCAGTCAAACATCACCATCCATTCATCCACCGGCATGGGACGTCCTTCCCTGATATTGCGCAGTCCCTCTATCAGATACGGAATTCCGCTGCCAGGTGATGCCACCCGGTCCAGCATGCTGTCGTACAGATCTTCATCCTTTTGGGGCACCGCCGGAAACAGTCTTGCCATATCATGCAGCACGTAAGAGGGACGGAGTGTCTTTCCATCTGAATCCACTTTGCTGGAAGACAAATACAGCCGGCTGGAAGGCTTTGTTAAATTCAGGTATAGATAAAACTTCTGCGTATACATATTTTCCCTTGCGGTAGGAGCCAGTTCCACACCGCTTAATTCCAGGGCATTTCGTTCCAGGTCAGATAATATCCCCCCTGTTCCTCCTGCTTTTGGCACCCAGCCATCATTAAGCCCTACAAAAAAGAGCGCCTTTATGGCTTTTAACCTCGTTCGCTCGATATCACCAACAACAACCTGATCTACCGCAGGGGGAATAATTCCTACCTTCGCTTCTTCAAAACCTGCATCCAGAATCTGAGCAAAATCCTTTAAGGATAAGCACTCCTCCCCCAGAAGTTCCACTAATTTATCCAGAAGATTCATCACAATCCCATAGATCTGACTGTATTCTTTTGCCATATCCAACCGGTTCTGCTCTTTGAATTCCTCTTCATAAATCGTTAGCTTACGCTGAATATCACAGGAAACAATAAACTCATACAAAGCCGCCGTACATTTGGCTACGGTTGCATTTTTATTTTTCAGCACCTTTGTAAATGGCACCAGCTTCTCCATAAGGGCTGCACGGATTTCGTTACACTGTTCTAACACCTGTTCATCATTTCGCTGGGTAACTTTTTCAAATGGTTTCTGCCATTTATTATACCCCCGCACACCTGCCGCCAGTATATAATTTTCCAGCAGATCCGTTTCCTCCCGTGACACATCACAAAGCCCGGTGCGCATCAGACGAAATACACTTTCATAGGAATAGTTTTTCTGCACCAGCTCCAAAGCCGCACGGATAAATTCTATGAAAGGATTTAACAAAATAGTCTTAGTCTCATCAATAAAACATGGAATCCGGCAGGCTTCAAAAACTTTACGGATATAACTGCTGTAAGCCGCCATATCTCCGGTGATTACAGCGATATCCTGATAGCGGTACCCTGCACCTGTAAGCTGCTTAATCGTGCGCGCCACAAAATTAGCCTCTTCCGTTGGATTTTTGGCATTGTGAATAGAAATTTCATCTATGGGGAACTCGTATTTCCCTCTCCTTCTCCGAAAAAGGTTCTGTTCCAGAAATCCCAGTACCGGGGTATCTTTAAAACGATAAACCTGCCCCTTTCCCAGTAAAACCGGATCTGATATCTCTACATGCTTTTCTTTTGCAATTTTAGTCAGGCTGCGGATCGTTTTCTTACTCAGATAAAAAAGCTCATGCTCTCCATAAATTTTAAAAGGATTTTCATTGGCATCCATAGTTATGGTCACCATGACCCTCTTTGCCAGCACCATAAGCCGCTCCAATAATTTTTGCTGAATCGGGGTAAATCCGGTAAAACCGTCCAATGCAAGTACACTGCCCTTTAAAATCTCAGACCGGTCAGCCACCTGGCAAAGGGCTTCCAGCACTTCTTCTGCCGTAATATACTGCCCCTGCAGTTTTTCCCGAAATCCGGCATACAAAATACCCACATCCTGCAATTTATAATACAGCTGCTTTTTTTCTCCGGCAGCAGCGATCATCTGATCCATCTTATCCATGGTCACATCATATTGGGTCAGCTCCGATATCATAGATTTCATCTGAGTGATATAGCCAAGCTTATTTAAATGAGCTCCCAGCACCTGAAGTTCATCTTTTTTCTCGATTGCAACTTTACGCATCAGCAGATTCTTCCCGGTCTCTTCCAGAACCGTACGTTTATCCGATCCCAGTTCCTCAAATATGCGGTACGCGAGTCTCTGAAAACTAAGCACATCTATATTCAAAATCCCTTTTCTGGGATGAAGGCTGACTAGCTCTTTCTGGGTCTGCATAGTAAACTGTTCCGGTACAATCACGATAAAATGCCCCTTTGGATCAGCGATAGAAGCTTCAATTACCTTATTATATAGTTCATAGGACTTTCCGCTTCCGGAATTTCCCAGGATTAATTGTAATGACATAAATAGACCCTCCAAGTTTCATTTATAGTCAATTCTAACCCGTCAGGCCGGTATTTGGCAACCTTTTTTCAAATACTATGGGAATTTTAAAATGGGTACTAACACTACTTTGGATAATTCAAGGTTTAAATTTGGGTTTAGCTGATTAAGACGCTTTGTAGATGTAGGTAGTGTACGGAAAGAGAAGGGGACGGACCAGGACATTGGTTTGGAAGGCTTACCGCAGAACTGGCATTTTCTAACCTTCCCGGAGCACTTTTTTGCGGATAGTATTCGATTGGCTCCCATCGGATACTAAGCGGGCAGTGAGCTGCGAAATGCATCAGGATTTCGGAGCGAATGCCTGCGTGCCGCCAAAAAGCGCTCCGCAAAGGTTAGAAAATACCAGTTCTGCGGCAAGCTGACGGAGTCCATATCAGTTTCCCACCCCCATCTTTCCGTACACTACCCATCATATACAAAGCGTCCTTACTCAGCTAAACCCAAATTTATACGTAATAGTAACCCCTCTAAAACCTACTAGGCAGAAAAGGAAACAATTACACTAATTGTCACTTTTTTGTCACTTAACACAGTTAATATGATATCATCAATACGGAAGGGAGTATTATAAATGGAAATACTGCGATGTAATAAACTTACGAAAACTTATGGAAATGAATCCAATAGGATTACTGCTCTGGACCACGTCAGCCTGGCTTTGGAAAAAGGAAGCTTCACGGCGATTATCGGGGCGTCAGGTTCTGGAAAATCCACACTTTTACACATGCTGGGAGGTGTAGACCGCCCTACCAGCGGTAATATCTACATTGAAGACACAGATATCTCAACGCTCAGCATGGAGCAGCTGGCGGTCTTTCGAAGACGTAAGGTGGGTCTAGTCTATCAGTTTTATAACCTGATTCCCACTCTGAATGTGCAGAAAAATATTTTGCTGCCAATACTGCTGGATGGAAAAAAACCAGATAAAAACAGATTTGAACAGATTGTCTCTTCCTTAGGGCTAACTGACCGTCTCACCCATCTGCCACAGGAATTATCCGGTGGACAGCAGCAGCGTGTGGCAATTGCTAGAAGCCTGATCTACCAGCCGGCGATCCTTCTTGCTGATGAACCTACGGGTAACCTGGACCGAAAAACTTCTGAAGAAACCATTGAATTGCTCAAGCTTTCCAACCGGCGATATGACCAGACGATACTTCTCATAACCCATGATGAAAAAACTGCCCTGCAGGCAGACCGGATCATCACACTGGAGGACGGTAAAATCTTACATGATGAGGTGGTGTCCTGATGAAAATATTACGTGAGTATGTCTGGGATACGGTCCGTAAGAACAAACGGACCAGCCTGGCAATCATAATCGCCCTGTTCTTAATGACCACACTTATGTCCTGCGTCTGTGGTTTCTTTTATACCATGTGGACAGATGCTATCACGCTTAGCAAATGGGAGAACGGAGACTGGCATGGGGAACTTTTTGATATTACTTATGGAAAAGATTTAGAACATATTGAAAACTATGCTTCCGTTTCCGCTGTCATGATAAAGGGAAACTGGGAAGTTGCCAGACTGGATGAAACCGGCAAGCGCAGCTATCTTATTACCCGGGGTGCCAACAATGAATATTGGGAGTCTATGTCCGAAAAAAATATTATCATCCAAGGTCAACGTCCCAGAAGTGAAAATGAAATCGCCTTATCAAAACAATATTTTGACAACCACCCTGAAATAAATATCGGCGATACCCTTACGCTGCCCGTCGGCAAACGTATCCTGGACGGAAAAATCCGCGTGGAAACAGAAGGCTTTGATGAGGATGAAACCTTCCGGCAGACCGGTACAAAAACTTATAAAATTGTCGGAAAAATGGATATGACCACCTCCTCTTCCGTTCCTGCATATACCGGCCTTGGATATCTGGATGAAAATTCCATACAGCCTGAAGATGAGATTACCGTATATCTTCGCTTTGATCCAATGAGAAAAACTTACGAAGAGCTTCCGGCACTTGCCGCATCCATCGGATATGAACCGGATGAATATGGAAAATATAATCTCAAATTTAATGGGGATCTGTTATCCAAGTACGCCATCTTCTCCAACGAACAATTAAGCTCTATGAATCAGCTTAGCGCATTGGCATTTCCGCTGATGATTCTGATAGTAGCCATAATGCTAGTGGGCCTGTTTGTATTGGTTATCCACAATGCTTTTGCACTTTCTGCAAACGAAAAGCTTTCCCAGCTTGGAACACTGGCCGGAATCGGGGCTTCTCCACGGCAGATTAAGTCCGCCGTAATTTCAGAAGCGCTGATTCTGACCATCTTCCCGCTGCCACTTGGGGTTATCTCCGGTTGGATATTGGATATGAAATTATTCCAGCTCATCAATACAAATAACGATATTGGCAGAACCGCCCCGGATATTGTTCTGACTTTTGGACTACCGGCAATCCTTCCCGCTATTCTCCTGTCCCTGCTGACCGTATGGCTTTCTGCGCTCATACCTGCACGCAAAATTGCGAAACTGCTTCCGGTGGAAGCCTTGAAACAGGACGGCAGAATAAAAAAGAAAAGATTACGGAAAAGCCGCATTACCAGCCGCCTCGGAATCACCGGTGAACTGGCTGCCAATGCAGTGTCTGCAAGGAAGAACTCATATCGGACGGCAACGATCTCCCTGTGTCTTTCTTTCCTGCTGTTAACCGGATTTTTATATATTATTTCAACTCAGAAAGCAGCACAGAACATCTATCAATACGGACTCGATAAGATTCGCCACATACAGTTTAACATTAGTGACGGCCGTACTCCGGATATGGAGGTTCTGGAAAAAATAAAACAAATTCCGGGGATCACCAAAACCGTCATTTTTGATAAACTTCCCTGCGCCACCTGGATAACCGAACAGGACGCATCTGATGATATAGAAACTTATTTTGGTGGTTATGATGAAATTGTTGCCAGAAAAAAATATTCTCCCATTGAAAGAGACGGCAAATTTAGAATTTCCACCACAGTAATTGGGTTGGAAGAAGACAGCTTTATAGACTATTGCAATGAACTGGGTATTGACCCAAAACCTTATCTGGAAGACTCTTCCAAGGCTATCTTCTATAATTATACGGAAGACCCGGATGTAAGTACCAGAAAAAAAAGTGTCCTGAGGGAACTCTTAAATCTGCGTTTGGGCCAGGAGCTTACTTTTACGGAAAAGGCATACGATGAGGATACCGGTGACTTTACCTTCAACCTTACTGCCGGTCTATTGGCAGAGAAGCTGCCGAATATCGATCTCAGACTTTCCAGATTCACACTGGCAGCAATCATGCCTATGGATCATGTTTTAGAAATCGGTGCCTCCTGCAGCAGCAAACGACAGTCAACAGCGAACAGTGTCAACACTCTGCTCCTGACAGACAATAATGGCGGCATCTCTTACCCCTTAATTCAGAAAGTATCCGCAGAGGTGGAAAACCTTCTTACCCGCTATTATGGAACCGGAGACTACCTGATCACTGACCTTGCCATGATGCAGGAAATGGATGAATCTGAAATAAAAGTAATGAATCTGATCGTTGCCTTTCTCACAGGTCTTTTAGCTGTGATCGGATTGTCAAATGTATGGGCAAGCATCTCGGGAAATCTTCGACAGCGAAGAAAAGAATTCGGTATGTTAAAATCCGCGGGCCTTTCACCCCGGCAGTTTTGGAAAATGTTATTTCTCGAAGGAATCACCCTTGGACTCAAGCCTCTGCTCTTAAGCTTACCTTTCCAGGTAATCATATTGACCTTATTTCTTTATATCAATGAGGTTACTTTGCCGGAATATCTGCCTTATGCACCGTTTGCAGCCATTCTTGGCTACACGGTCTTAATCTTACTGGCAATTATAAGCGCCTACTTTATAGGAGGGCAGAGAATACAAAAAGATAATATTATCACTGCTGTAAAAGATGACACGATATAAGTGATATCTGCCGATCATCTATCAGCGTTTAACAGCAGTTCGTTTTCACACATAAAACCGAAGCCGGAAACGGGCATGTCCATCAGAAGTATTTTCTGCGTAGATATGTCCGTTTTGCCTTTCAATAATCAGTCTGGCAAGTGCAAGCCCGATTCCTGCACTGTCCTTTGATGCATCTTCACCCCGGTAAAACCGCTCAAACAAATGGGGAAGATCTTTCTTGGAAAACCCGGAGCCGCTGTCAACAATCTGTAATTCTGCATAAAGCGGGTTCTTCTCATAAGATACCTGTATGGCTCCTTTTTCCGGTGTATGTTCCACACAATTTTTTAATACGTTCAAAAGTGCTTCACTGGTCCACTGCATGTCTGTCAAAATCCAGGATGGCGGCCCCCCTGGTTTTCCGCATTTTACTTCCAGTGAAATTTTTTTACGATTCATCATTTCCAGAAGAGGTTCTGATGCTGCATTGATTAAATCAGAGACCTCCACCTGACTTGGTTCAAAGGCAATGACATGGGAGTCCAGCTTTGCCAGAATTAAAAGCCCGGATACCAGTTTTTGAAGCCGTTTCGCCTGATTTTTCAAATGTACCAGATATTCTTTCGTTTCCTCCGTCTGATAGTCTTCCAAAAGTTCAGTCATCAAAGACATGGAGGTCAAAGGTGTTTTTAACTGATGGGCGATATCTGCAATTCGCTCTGACAGTACCTGATGGTCCTGTACCGCCGTTTCCTTCGTACACTTTAATTCCAATACCGTTTTATAAATCTCATCCTCCAGCTGGGAAAAGCAGTCTTCCATCCGTGGGAGTGTCTTTGCTTCTCCATAATTTATGGCTTTCAGATATTCTGTTAACTCCTGTATTCTGATCTCCAGCTTAATTTCTTTTCTTCTCTTTTTCATTAACAGAATCCCACCGATACCTTCAAAAAGTCCGATACCTATTAATGAGGTTAATAACATATGATCACCTATTTTACCCAGAGGGCGGTAACCGTATTTCCCCAAATATGCTCTGCCCGCGCTTCTTTGTTCCTTTGAAGCCCGTTTAAGTCCTGCCTGCAGGGAATCGTTTTGCAACACAGAGCCCACCAGGTCTGCCGTCATATGATATTCATGTACTGTCAAATATGCAGCCATCAGCAAGCCTGTCAGAATGCCAGGAATCAGCCAAAGCAAACATGTTCTTAATAATGCTCTGCACCCTGGACTCATGGTATAATTTCCTCCATTCGGTATCCAATTCCACGTATTGTTAAAATATGACTGGTGTTTCTTAATTTTTCACGCAGACGTTTCATGGTAACCGTCAAAGTATTGTCATTGACAAAGTTTCCTTCCGAATCCCACAACTTCTCCAGGATAAGATTCCGCGGAAGTGTTCTGCCTTTGTTCTCCATGAGAACCAGAAGCAAACGGTATTCCAGTGCTGAAAGAGCGATGTTTTCTCCTTTCAGCACTGCCTGCATCTTTTCCTTATCGATTCGGATATCTCCGCAGGCAATCCATTCTTTGCCGTCTTCCGGCACTCTCCTTAAAACCGCTGCAATCCGCGATTCCAGCACAGCAATATGGAAAGGCTTCGTAATATAATCATCTGCCCCCATATCCAGTCCTTTTGTAATATCTGCCACCTCGTCACGGACAGTTAAAAAGATAATGCTGGTATTCCCCTGTTCCCTTACCCATTTGCAGAACCCGTACCCATTACCATCCGGAAGATTCAGATCCAGTAACACCAGTTGAAATCCCTGGTGAAACTCCTTTTTCGCTTTTTCCAAAGTCTCACAATGCGTAACCGCATAGCCCTTTCGGGAAAGGGCTGCTTTGATTCCGAATGCGATTGTTTCATCATCTTCTAGTAGTAATATATTTGTCATTTTATTTACCTGCGGCTTTCTGGATCTTTATCTTATTTCTGATGTTTAATTAAGTTTTCTAAGTTTGTTTATGACGATAATTCTTTTCTTCTTTTCTACAAGTATACTATAGTTTGACGCATTTTCCAATCTGCAAAGTTTTTGACCCTGTTTTTAATTGTATTTTAATAGCTCATTTTACGTCATAAAAAGGGGGCATAACGAAAAAAACTTCCCCGCAGCAAGCTGCGAAGAAGTTTACACCAACATAATTTAATTAATCAAACCAGACACCTCAGCCCTTCAGCCAACGATAAATCGTATCAATCGTCGCCCCCGTAGCGCCCTTCGCCTGGAATTCATACAGCGGCTTTCCAACATGTGCCGTTCCGGCAATATCCAGATGAATCCATGGCACCTGGTTAGCAAAATGCCGGATGAAAAGTCCTGCCGTAATTGCACCGCAGAAGCTTTCACCCATATTCTTAATATCCGCAATTTCACTTTCCAGCATTTTTTCATTTTCCCGGTAAAATGGCAGACGGCAGAAATATTCCCCGGTGCCCGCGGACGCTTCTTCCAGCTCATTCCATATCTGGTCGGAATCGGCGATTACACCTGTGACATGGTTCCCCAGTGCATTTGCCATAGCGCCTGTGAGCGTAGCAATATCCAGCACCCTGGTAACCCTTTCCTCCATTACGGCATAGCTCACTCCGTCAGCAAGTATCAGGCGGCCTTCCGCATCGGTATTTAATATTTCAATGGTCTGTCCCGAATAGGAAGTAATGACATCCCCTGGAAGAAGGCTTCCGGCTGTCAGGCGGTTTTCACAGATGGGTATTACACAAGTCACATTGACTCTTGCTTTGCTTTTCGCCAATGCCTTTATCACTGAGGCCGTCACTGCACCGCCTGCCATATCACCGTGCATGCCAATCAGGGAATCACGGGATTTCAGACAATAGCCGCCGGTATCCGACGTTACGCCTTTTCCAACCAGTCCGGTGATCTCTTTACTGTCCGGATCTCCATTATAACGCAGTAAGCACATGCAGGGCGGGAATTCACTGCTGCCACCTACCGCATTTAATGCACCCATACCCATTTCCTGAAGTTTTTCGTAATCATACAATACGTATTCTATACCGCAGTCCTTCACATGCTCTTCAATTTCTTTTGCCAGATCCATGGGCCGCAGTTTATTTCCCGGCATATTCACCAGCTTTCTAGTAAAGATCACTGCATCACCCAGAACTTCCCCTTCCCGGTGGAGTTCCTGTGCCAATGCCCGCTGATCCTCCGGGATTCCGGACAGGAAAATATTATATTCTTCTGTCTTTGCATCTTTTTTATAAGTCAGTCCTTCAGCCAGCCCAAGCCGAATGCTCTCCACACATTTCTCAACACATTGGATACCAAAGATTTTAAGAAGCTCAGAAATATCGATTACCGCTTCTTTCATTTCACAGTTCTTCACTTCTTTTGCTGCTTTTGCCAGCAGTTCTTTCAATTTCAGAATGGTAATCTCTTCCGGATTTCCCATCCCAGTCAAAATACATACTCTGCCTTCCCCATCTGTTAAAACCCGGCTCTGCAGATATTTCCCCTGAAAAACGGCAGAAGCCTTTTTGAAATCTTCTTCGATTGCAGAAGACCCTTCCCCATAAAAACGAACGATACAATTTGCAAAGCTGTTATTTCCAATTAATATCATAATACACTCCTTTCAGATCCTCCCATTATTAGTTACAGTGTTTGAAATTGCTTTCTGACAGCTGTATGTACCAGTTTGTGGGATGGATACTGCAGCCATCCCACTTTTCTATTTTAACGTTATCTCTACCACCGTATCGTGTTCATCCGGCAGCGGATAGCAGTCACTGCTATGGGTATCAAAGAAGAAAAATGCATTTTCCGCATATTCCTTTAAGTTCCAGAAAAACGTTTCCTTCACTTCCGACCCATCCTTTAATAAACGCATATGGTCAACCATTCCCGCCATCTTTTCCAGACAGATTGCTCCCGCCTGTTCTTCCATAACATGGGCGTACAGCTTTTTACCGTTCTGGGTAAATCTTCCCCACTCAGGCTTTGGAAATTCTGACAGTCCGCAGCCGTAGATACTTCTGCCGTTCTGCTTCATCCACGTTCCCACTTCTTCCAGAATTTCTACCGATTCTACCGGGATCTCTCCCTTTGCATTGGGACCTACATTTAAGATCAGGTTGCCGTTTTTGCTGACACATTCTACCAGCATATGAATTACCATTTTAGCTGATTTATAATGGTAATCATGAGCCGCATACCCCCAGTTATTATTCAGGGTAATGCATGCCTCCCACGGTATAGGGTTTCCGGCTTCATCACGGATGCCTTCCGGCGGAACCATCTGTTCCGGTGACGCAAAATCACCGGAATATGCGGTAGGATTTAGGGTACGGATAGACCCGGCATTTTCCGCACTTCCTTCCAGGCGGTTATCAATTACGATATGAGGCTGGATGCTTCTTACCATTTCAATCAGTTCCGATGCTTTCCACTTTTCACAATTCATCGGACCATAAGAAAAATCAAACCACATCAGGTCTAAATGCCCGTAATTTGTCAGCAGCTCTTTTACCTGTCCGTGCATATAGGTGAGATACCGGTCAAAGTCATGTTCTTTCCCTTTAAAGTCTTCATTATCTCTCATTGGATGAAACTTGTCCCCATAATGCGGGAAATCGGGATGGCGCCAGTCAATAATGGAAAAATACAGTCCCACACGAATTCCCTCGGCACGGAATGCATCCAGAAATTCCCGTACAAGGTCTCTTTTGCAAGGGGCATTGGTGGACTTAAAATCTGTCAGTTTCGTGTCATAAAGGCAAAATCCGTCATGATGCTTTGCAGTTAATACCGCATATTTCATGCCTGCTTTTTTCGCCAGTCTCGCCCATTCTTTCGGGTCATAATTTTCTGTGGTAAATTCATCAAAAAACTGATCATATTCTTCCTTTGGCATCCGTTCGGTACTGCGCACCCATTCTCCCCTTGCAGGAATTGAATAGAGTCCCCAATGAATAAACATTCCAAATCTTGCGTCACAATACCATTTCGTTCTCTCAGTTCTCGCTTCCACTACCTGGTTTCCCATTTTTTCACTCATTTCATATCCTCCTGTTCATTTTCTAAATTACTTACACATTCTCAAGAATCCTTAGCAGCATCTGACCGGTTCCAACGTTATATCCGCTGACTGCGTATACCGCACAGAGATCTTCTTTTAAAGCCACCACCAGGGGCAGCTGATCAGGATCGACATACACGCTCCTGGCAAGAGTCTGTACATTTTCCCCGAAATCATCATACAATATCTGTATATCCGGGAACGCATCCAGCACTTTATGAAGCGCCTCATCCGATCTGTCCGGTTTTTGCCGGAAGATAAAGCACATCTTTGCCCCGGATTTCAAAAATGCTTCCCTGTTGTCATACAATTCATTTAAAATGTGGTCGGAAGGCTCTTTATTTTCTTCCAGCCAAAAAAGGAAAAGCATGTGGGATGCATCCAGAGAAGATGCCATGATCTCCTTCTTATTTTCATCCAAAAGCTTAAAATTATCAACCGTTATTTCTTCTAACATGTCAGAAATTTTTGCTTCTTTTTGGGATAGGGTAATATGCTTCTCCTGTCCCTTTGCCAAAGAGAAATAATATTTTCTGGCAAATTGCGTACCATTTGGCAGACGGTTGACGGTAATCAAACGGTATTCCCCTGCTGCTGCTGGCAGCCTAAGACCCTGTTTACCACAGCGCTGCCCCTCCAGAACAAGGGAATTCCAGCCTTCTTTTTCCAGTTTGCCCAGACTCCAGTTTCCGGAATAAATCCATTCCGTTTCCGACCCGTCCCCCATAACCGTAACGGCGGCATCGGGTTTCGTTTTTTCCAAAACAGCAGCAAAATGCTCCCCGTCATAATATTCCATTGCCCCTTCTGCTTCCGTAAGCCTTGCCGGTATCCCTATTGACCGGCAGACAGCCACAAACAGAATCTTTTTGGATAAAAAACTGCCGGATTTTACTTTTAAGCAGGCACAGGGAAAGGTGATCAGGTTCTCCTGCTCAGCCTCCGGATTTTCCTTTACATGATCTGCAATAAAGTTCCATAGCAGAAGCGGATTATTAATAAAATCCTTCTTTTGCTCCGGACTGAAATATGCACATAGCCAGGTACGCCAGCAGCTCAGCGGCTCTCTGGATATTCTGGGACAAAGCAGGTACGGCACATATATTTCCTTTGGAAACCTATCTGCATAGGGTTTCGCTTCCCTGCAATGCTCTGCCAGGATATCTGCTTTCAGATCCTGATAATCCTTCTCCCTCAGGCTTTCCAGCAATAAAAGTTTATCCTCCCACTGGTTTTCCATCTGGCCGCTCTCCTGCTGCCATAAATTCCATTTCAGGAATCGGATCACCTCATCGCGGTTTCCCCTGGCTGCTTTTAAAATCGGCTGAAGTCTGTCATCATCTACGGATTGCTGTATTGGAAGTGCATATCCTGCATCATCTGCTTTCCCTTGCGGAGCACTCCCTGTAATCCCTGCGAAAACAACTTCCTGATCAAATCCTTCGATCTTTCTGCGCAGTGCCTTTGCCGCAGCTTTACTTTTCTTTCGTCCCAGCTCTTTCTGTTCTTCGGTTAACGCTACCGGATTTACCGGAGCTGCTGCCGGAGGATAGAATTCCAGATCCTCCCAGACATCTGGCTGCCAGGCTTCACCGGACAGCTGCAGAACCGTTTCATTCTCTTCCCGTGTATCGATACATCTTTCTGCGCAGCTTCCGTCTTTTGCTGCAAACAAATACAGGCTTCCCATCCCGGTCAAAAGCTCTGCTTCCCCGTTCTGGTTCGTCCGTACAGATGCCGCCGTATCCAGCTGGGCATAATTTAATATTTGGAAATCTAC
This sequence comes from Robinsoniella sp. RHS, assembly GCF_001029355.1. Lineage (NCBI taxonomy): Bacteria > Bacillati > Bacillota > Clostridia > Lachnospirales > Lachnospiraceae > Robinsoniella > Robinsoniella sp. RHS. The sequence continues at coordinate 108,965 of NZ_JNGB01000018.1, read as the reverse complement.
TTTTGCTCCTTCACAGGGCAGGTTATTCTGATCCAGCACCCTCACTTTGATTTTCCGGGTTCTTGCATACTGACGGGTCAGATTTACCGATACTGCGCTGCCATTTTGAAGGACTTCTCCATGCTGTGGTGCCTCCACATCAAACCATCTTGCTTCTACCAGCATTGCCCTGGAGGAAGCACCGGTGAACCAGCCCTTATTCAAGATCTCTTCCGGTTCACAGGCCCCCAGGAAATACCACTTTCCGTCACACCATACCTCCACCCAGGCATGATTATCATCGCAGTGGGACCATCTTGGCACAAATACCTGTCTGGCAGGAATCCCCAGACTTCGGAATACCGAAACTGCAAATACCGATTCTTCCCCGCATCTTCCGGCCCCGCTGCGGTAAACGGTAAGGGGCGGTGCCGTCCGGTCATCCGTGGTCTGATAAGCCGCTTCTTTGGCACACCAGTAATTTAAGCGGATCACATCTGCTATCCTGTCTTCTCCGGTAACGCAGTCCTTTGCCGCCTCCCGGAAAAATTTTCTGCAGGGTACAACCTCTTCACTGCTGATCCGGTGATAGAGTACATAGTTCAAGAAAATTTCCCCAGGCATATTCCTGCAGTAAGGCTCCTTTTCCCACAGTGCTATTCCATTTTCGGCATAATCTAAAAAAATCTCAAAATCATAATTTGCCGCATCACTCAGAGGCATTATGGCATAGAGATATTTCAGCGCAAACCCCAGGCTGCCCGGATATACGGCAGCCTTCTTTTCAATTTCTTCTCTTTTTTTTCCCAACAGGGAGAGTTTTTTCTTGTAAGCCTCTGTGATCTTATGTTCGTATTCTTCTGAAAACATTCTATATCGTTCCTTTCCAAATCATCCCATCGGGAATGAATTTTCAAACAGGCATCAGCCCTTCACAGCTCCGATCATAACACCTTTTACAAAATGCTTCTGCACAAATGGATAGATCAAAAGTACTGGAAGTGAAGCTACTACTATTGTGGAATATTTAAGGAGGTCTGTCAATCCCCTTTGTGCCGCCACGGACGATACATCACTGATCATAGTATAGTCAATCTGATTCTGTATTAGTATTTCCCTCATTATGATGGTAAGTGGCTGAAGCTTCTGATCCTTTAAATAAAGCATCGCATCAAAATAGGAGTTCCATTTGGCGACACCATAGTACAGGGTCAATACAGCCAGAATCGGTTTACAGAGCGGAGTTACAATTCTCAGAAGGTATTTAAATGGTGTACACCCGTCAATACTTGCCGCTTCATACATCTCATCCGGGATAGAATTTACCATATACGTACGGCAGATGATCATATTGTATGTAGACATTGCACTAGGAATAATCATTGCAAGCCTGCTGTCAATTAAGCCCAGTTTCTGAACTACCATATAAGTTGGTACCAGTCCGCCGCTGAAATACATGGTAAATACAAACAGCATTGCCAGTTTATTTCTTGCCGCAAATTCTCTTCTGGACAGCGGATACGCACAGAGCATTGTCATTACAAGATTTACCACAACACCTACCGCCGTATATAAAATGGAATTAAAAAATCCATTCATAATCTTCGTGTTTTTAAATACAGCCGCATAGCCCCGCAGGGTAGGATTTACGGGAAACAGAAATACTTTTCCACTGACAACTGCCTGGGGATCGGAAAAAGATGCGCTTACAATATAGACCAGCGGCAGTACAACGATCAAAAATACAGTCGTCAATACCACATATACCATTATAATAAATATTTTATCTCCCAATGAGGAGTTTACAAACCTTGACCATTCTTTCTTATTCATGTCTTCTCCTCCTTACCACAGACTTGTCTCGGTAACTTTTTTACAGACCTTATTTACAATCACCAGCAGCACAAAGCTGACAATGGACTGGAACAGGCCTGCCGCCGTCGAGAAACCAAAGTCGGAGTTCACAATACCGACCTTGTATACGAAGGTGGAGATAACCTCAGACACCCCGCTGTTTAAAGAATTCTGCATTAAAAATACTTTGTCAAACCCGATATTCATGACACTTCCGCAGTTGAAGATCAGCATTGTGATAATCGTGGGCAGGATTGCCGGAAGATCCACATGCCAGATTCTCTGCAGCCTGGACGCACCATCCATCCTTGCCGCTTCCTTTAATTCAGGGCTTACACCTGCCAGAGCCGCGATGTAAATAATTGCAGAATAACCCGCTGTCTGCCATAACCCGCTCCACACATACAGTCCACGGAACAGCTTCACGTCCCCAAAGAAATTAATGGGATCAATCCCAATTTTTCCAAGCAGAATATTGATTACTCCCGTTCGAAGATCCATCATCTGCATCATCATTCCTACCATCACTACGGTAGAAATAAAATAAGGTGCATAAGTAACCATTTGTATTGTCTTTTTATAACGCACACTCCGCATTTCATTTAACCCGATTGCCAGTATGATCGGCAGGGGGAAATTAATCAATAATGTATAAACGCCCAGCACAAGGGTATTAATTATAACCTTTGAGCTGGAAGGTGACATCAGAAACTGCTGAAAATATTTAAGCCCCACCCAGTCACTGCCAAAAATCCCTTTTCGGATACTGTAGTCCTTAAATGCCATCAGTATCCCGCCCATAGGAATATATGCAAAAACAAATGCATAAATTGCAGGTATTGCAATAATCAGCCAGAACTGCCAATTAGAAGACTTTATTTTATTATTTTTATCCACACGGATCTTTGCTGTTTTTGTTATCGCTTTCAAGCAAATCCCTCCTTCTTCCAAAAAAAGGCCGTCACCATAACCTGTCTTATGCAACGGCCTCTTCCATTTCTGTTCTTACTTGTCTTTACCCATCTGTCTTTCATATGCAGTCTGGTAAACACTTAATAAGGTCTGCAGTCCGGCATTATCCAGCCCCTGTTTAAAGGACTCCCAGTCTTTATCCAGATCCTTTTGTCCTGTGATAAATGCTACCTGGTTCTCTGCGATATATTTTTCTACTTCGACGCCTACAGTCTGAATATCGGTTGCCTCCTGATCCGTCAGCTTCAGCTGCGGCATAATATCCAGTTCCCCTTCTTTTTGCGCATATGGTTCCTGAAGGTTCTTGCTTGCTTCATAGAGCATTTTTTCTAATCCCTCTGCCGAACCGATATCAACATTGGGATCTACAGCCTGTCCCAGACGATAATCAGCCGGTGCCACACGGATTCCGATATCCTGCCAGTCATGATTCTGAGTATCCGGAGAATATGCATTGATTACTTTATATAAAGCAGGTTTTCCATTTAAGCCCACTTCTCCTTCCGGATTCAGTACCCAGTCCTTGCCTTCCTCTGCGCCGTACTGTGAACTTAAGTCCCCTGTTTCCGTAAAGAAAGTATCCACCCAGCGAAGTGCTGCTGCCGGATCTTTACATTTGTCCGTAATACATAACCCAAATTCATCTACTCCTGAATATTTGAAAAATGGAGTAATCTGTGTTCCGTCCGGTCCCTTCACTGGAGACATTGCAACATAGTCCCGGTAAAATTCATTATTTTCCGCTGGGTCAATAACATCGGAAAGGGTACCTGCTGGTACAAATAATACCGGTTCGTCTTCCTGGTTCATCAGGGTTCTAACCTGTTCCTGTGTCTGGGTAAAATCTCCGTCATAGATATAACCCTGTTTGTAAAGCTCGCTCATATATTTAAGGCCTTCTTTGTACTTATCGTCTGTAGCAACGCAGACTACTTTTCCTTCTGGCGTTACTGCAGTCTTATCCCGTACGGCCTGTTGTTTTCCCGGGTCTAAAATGAATGATCCCATCATCCATTCTTCAAAGTTTGCATACCAGCCATTTTTTGCATTTGCCCCGGCAATTGCAATACCATCCGGCTTGTACTCTTTGAATTTCTTACATACTTCCATGAATTCTTCTGTTGTTGTAGGAATCTCAACACCCATCGCATCCAGGTATTTCTTATTTACCCACATTTTTCTTCCATACATACAATGGTAACAATCATTAATTTCCGCTATGGAATAAATATGCCCATCCGTCTGGCGGGTAAGATCCATATACTGGCTCATCATTTTCATATAATTTGGCATATTCTTCTCAATCAAATCATCCAATTGAATAATAACGCCCTCTTTTACCCCATATTTTGCTAAATTAGGGTCTACACCCAGAATAACATCCGGATAGTCACCTGACTGCAGTGCCATATTCAGCTTATCTCTCCAGTCATCCCTGGTACCAGTCTGGAACGTCAGCTTAATTCCCGTCTTCTCTTCCATATACTTTGTAAAATCATTTGTCGCCAAATCCTCAACATTTGGCATTGTCATAGTAAAAACTGACATTTCAATGGGTTCTTTTACGATCGGATAAGTTCCCACCTCATTTAAATTACTTTCATCAGATGCTGCGTTTGACTCTGTCTTTGCATCTTTGCCATCTACCGTATCGGTACTTCCTCCACATGCTGACAGACTGACTGCCATCGTAAGAGACAATAAAAGTGCAGTGATCTTTACGAATCTTTTTCTCATAGATTCTTCCTCCTTTTCTTTTTTCTTGTTGTCCCAAAGCAGGCTTAAAACTACAAACATAAAAATTTGAAATAATTTTAAGCAAGCCCAATGTGCAATTATACTTTTGAAAAGATTTTCCACAATTCAATCTGTACTTTATAGACAAAGTAATTTTTCAGTTACTAGGTCTACTCCGTACTTTCCATTGTGTTTTTTCACAGTACGCACTAGGTTTTTACACTCTTTTTTATACATTTTTATCACCGCAATAGCAACGTACAAATCTTTTTTTGGACATACAATTTTTGTCAGACCTTGATTTTAGAGGATTTTCACCGCACTTATCATAAAAAAGTACTGCTTCTGTACTTCTTTCATCTTTATTCTATTTTTTTCAGATTACTGGGTGTCGTTCCCATTACCCGTTTAAATGCTCTTCGAAAAGAGTAATCACTGCCATATCCCGTCTGTTCCGCAACCTCTTTTACAGGACATCCTTCTCTTAACAGACGGCATGCATTCCGTATTCTCACCTGCTCCAAAAACTCACTGAATGTAATTCCAAAATAACTTTTAAAATCTTTGTAGAGTCGGTTCTCCGTAATGTGAAGTTCATCTGCCAGCTGTACCAGGGCAAAGTTTGGATTGGAATACCCGGAATTAATCCGGCTTGCCAGATATTCCTTCATCTGGACCGCATACCCTTCTTCTGTCACTTTGGTATACTGCAGATAATACTGTTTCGCCTCACCGATTGCCCGAAAAAGCTTTTCCTGGTTCTCAGCCTTCTGTATGGCTTCCATTATATCTGCAACGGCTTCTTCTTTCTGTACTTTTTCCAGACTTCTGATCGCCGTGCACCGAACCATTTCCAGCAAATGTTCCGTCATAGAGAGACTCATTGTTTTCTTTAAATAGCAATCATTGATATCCGCCATTATTTTTTCCAGTTCTTCTTCTGTTCCCTTTTTAATCGCATTTTCCAAATGTATCTCCATATCAATGGGGAACATGGACACCTCCATTTTGGAAGGAAGGTCCTCTTTGCAAAGGGGAATACGGATACCATAGAACCTGGCGTATTTGCAGATATCCAGTGCTTCATCATACTTTTCCCCAAGCTTTAACAGGTCAGTAACCTCACCGCTGAGTCCTGCAAAAATATAGAGCCTTTTATCGTAATAAAACTTATAATTCAAGCTCTCTATTTTCTGCTTTAATTCATCTTCCGCATAGTATTCCAGTTCTGGAATGATCATTGCATACACCAGCTGGTTTACCTCATAAAGCATATGGGGAAGATCCAGATTTTCCCGGAAATGTTCCTGGACGTATTCCTGAAATTCTTCCACCGATGAGAAAATGTTGTCTTTCAGCGGATCTTCAAATTCCAGCACGGCTACAAAATACCTTTCTGCATCCAGTTCCAGTTTACTGCATTCCAGATCGGCACGCAGGTCATCCTGGGAATCGTATCTTCCATACAACAGCTTCTGGATAACTGCGGCACGCAGAATCGGTTCCTGATACACCACTCTGCTTTGCAGACTTTCCACACTCTCTAAGAACGGATACAGGCCTTCCCAAAAATTACGCGGCTTCTTTCCATCCGCACCTACAATGGTATCACTGCAGTCGCAGTACTTTTTTACGGCATCCTTTCTTTTAAACCAATAAATAAAGCAAATGGCATAGCCGATCAAAATGGAAGTGATACTGAATATAATGATGAAATACTTCATATACCCGATCTTCTGCATCATCACCTTCCTGGGAGTAATTGTGGCAAATGTCCATTCCGTATAAGTGGATTTCACCGAAGTTGTAACAATCTCCGATTGTTTCATATCATTTTTAGAAAGGTACTCCGAAAACGTCTGATAAGAAGTATCCTTTTGTCCTTCATCCCCAATAAAACAGCTGATAATATTACCCTTTTCATCCATAATAAATGCATCATCTTTTTCATCCACCCTGGCTCCGCTCATCAGATGTTCAATGGCACTGTCATTTAATGCAATCGCAACAGCTCCTTTTTCATCCTGAAAGCTGCTGTTGGGTACGGTCTGTGCCATAAATAGGGCAGTTTTCTTTTCCGTCGGTATATCTACAATTGTTCCGGACATATATTTCTTGCAAAAAGTATCTACTACATTTTCATACTCCATACTTCCAAATCCATTTACCGTGTTATATCCGCTTTTCGTTACCGGTGCCACCGTAGGCATTTTAATCAGATAATTTTTACCTGGAAAAAGCAGATAGACTGCCTTTATTACCTGATTTGTAGTGGAATAATCCGGAAACCTCCTGGATAAGAGATACATTTCATAAAATTCCTTTGACTTATCCTTGCTGTAAGCTGAATCAGCCATTCTGCATAATTCCGTGTCCTCACTGATGTAAATTCCCACGTTCTTAATTTCTTCCATCTGCCGGTCAAAGCTGGTAACCGCCTCTGACAGAAACCGGTTCGCCTTTTCCTTTTGAACATCCAGCAATGCCGACTGCGCCATAAAATAAATCACGATAATTGCAAGAGTTGGAGCTGCTAAAATTATAATATAAGAGCAAAACAACTGTATTGAAATTCTTTTATGATGCAAAATCCCTGTAATTTCTTTTTTATTTTTCACATTATTCCTCCCAAGCATAAAGCAATTAAATCTTATATTTTACAAAATCTGACAATCCACAGCTTGTCAATCCTGCACGCTTATGATAATGTTATATCAGAAGTCAGATAAACAGTCCTCAGATAAGGAGCCGCCTATGTTTTTTAAATCAAAAAAACCAAAAGAAATTCTCTGCATCTACAGCAAAGGCAAACTACTCTATCAGGGTGAATTAAAAGATATTCCCCTCAAAGAATCCGTTATTTTAGAAAAAAGCTTAGCTTTCTTTGATGATCCGGATCCCTGTTACATCCACAGAAGTGCTGTCCGCGTGCGATTAACAGAAGAACTGCTTCGTGAAATTCAGCAGGAGACAGCTTTATCACACTGTCCGCTTATAACTGAATATGTTGACCTTCCCCACATGGAAGAATTCACTTTTATATCAGAGCAGTAAAAAATATACTGCAAACCCCAAAAACAATGCGGCATTAAACAGCTTCACAGCTCCCATATGCCTAAGCATAAACCCGGATACCCGGTTGACATTTTTTGTCCTGCTGATTATGAGTATAAAAACAAATGAAGGCAGGCACATAAACGTTACATATATTACAAACAAGAGACAAATCCAGAACATATTGTCTGCTGCATGCTTCATCAAATATAAAATATTTGCCATATAGATCTGCCCGGTGCAAAAGAATTCTCCCAGCGAAATTGCTATCCCCAATCCAAAAACCACAAATAAAAGCACCATGGGCCTTGCCGCATGAACCCGCTTAATCAGGCGGTGATTCCAACCCCGCAGTTTTGCTGGAAGCTGCATTCTGATCTTACCGTATTCTTTTTTCCTTACATTCCAATAGTCAATAAAATAGAATACCGCGGCAATCAGGAATAAAACCGTAATACCAATATTTATTGCTGTTCTTGCTGCTGCAAATGCTCCCTGGTCAATCCAGGATACCGCATAATAAATACCTGCCCCAATTGCAAAATAAGTAATATATTTGCCCGCCAGATACAACAATCCGCTTTTTAAAACCGATGTATCCGTGGTCAGCAAAATGGAAAGCAACATCAGAAGCATGGATACCGCACAGGGATTAAATCCAGCTAAAAAGCCAGATAATGCAAAGGTAAAAAAATCCTTCCCTGTCACACCCTTATCCGTCTTATGATCGGCAGATACGCTTACGAACCGGTCAAACTCTTCGAATTGTGCCTTTCCCCCATCCAGATCTTCTAAAAACCGGTCACAAATATCCTCTGCGCCTGTCAGATACGAATCTCCGTAAAATAAAGCAGGAACCTTCTGATTCTCCTTAGGTACCTGATACTGACGGAAGAATTCCTGCACCAGCATAACATGATTGGCCTCAGCAATGTTATATTCATTCAGTTCAAATTTATCTCCGGCACCATTATCCAAAAGAAAAGCTTTCACTTTCTCACAATCACTACAGGAATAAGTAGAAAAATACACCACAAAATTCTGTTTCGGGTTTTTGTTTTTTCTTTTTAACTGTGCAATCAGTGTATTTACTTCCGCAGCCTCTGATTCCACATTGCTATTTTCCGTAACTCTATCTGCCTGCGCACTGCTATTCCCTGTAACTTTATCTGCTTGCTCGCTGCTATTCCCTGTAACTTTATCTGTTTGCGCACTGCTATTCTCTGTAACTTTATCTGAATCAAAATTGCTATTCCCCGCAGCTATATCTGATGCTCCATCCGCATTTTTTTGACTTTCACTGAAAAAAACCTCTTTCAGATTTTTTTCTATATCCTCATATCCCCAAATCCATTTGGATCCCACAATGAGAACGGGCAGCTGACCATCCTGTTCATTCTTTGCAGCTTCACAAACTTCTTCGAATTTCTTTTTATCCTCCGGTTGGAACGTATTATAAGTGCGGACTTCATATGTAACCCTGCTTTTCTCCTCCGGGGTAAGGCATTTATTGAAAAGCTCAAAAATCTTTTCATCTTCCTTACATGAGGCACAGGCATTGTTATAAAAAAACTGAATTTCAAGCAGATGATCCCTGGCTTTTGCCGGTAATACAGTCATAATTAGCACAAAAATAATTAACAGACCCACACTGGTCTTCATGCATTTTTTCATTTCATACTCCCTTTTTCTACATATTTTGTTAAATTATAACAAAAAACCTCGCTGTTGTCTAATAACTTTCCATATGGGATTATGACAGAGCGTCTACAAAGCGTCCCTTAATCAGCAAAACCCAAATTCAAGAAATTGTTCGCTCTAGAACCTGTTTCTTTTAAGACATAAAAAGAATCCCTCCAAAACAGCAGTGTTTCCATTCACACAGCCGCTATAGAGGGATCATCCCACAAGAAATAAGTTTTTTATAACCTTATAAATATTTTTTAACGAAATTAGCATCTGTAGGATATGCACAGGAGACCTTTCCTATTTTCTGATGTGTCTCACATCCCTTCCCCAATACCAGTACCACACTCTCTTCTTCTGCTTCTTCAATAGCCCTTTTGATTGCGTCTCCTCTGTTTTCAATACATTCATAGGGACAGCCGACACTTTCTACATAACGTGCGATGTCTCCTGAAATATGTGTAAACTGCTCTTCTCCCGGATCATCTGCGGATAGGTATACTTTTTTTGAATACAGGCCCGCGATCAGTCCCAGATCCCTTCTTCTGTTATAAGCTTTATTGCCGGGGCAGCCAAAAACAGATACAATCTTAGAGAAAGGATGCTCCATCAATACTGACTGGAAAAGCTTTTCAAAACTCAGTCTGTTATGGGCATAGTCCACGATCACCGTAAGCCTCCTTTTGTGGCTGACGTACTGCTCCATCCGTCCTTTCACTTTTACCTTTTTCAAACCGGCAATCATATATTCAACGGGAATATGATATAAATACGCAACCGCAATTGCAGCTAATGCATTCTCAACATTAAAAACTCCGGGCATACCAAGTGTGAATCGTTCATCAAAACGTCCGCTTTTTACCCGGAAATTAATCCTCCCTTTTTCCTGTTGGATATCATACCCAAAAATATCGGGTATTCTGCCATTTTTAACGTCCCCATCAATCCGATCGGCTTGTCCTGTACCAAAAGTAATAACGGACTTCGCCAGCCTGGATGCCTGAAGAATCCGGTCTGCCTTATCTGAGTCCAGATTAATGCACGCTGTCTGACATTGTCGGAAAATGGATAGTTTTGCACTGAAATAATCTTCAAAGTCATCATGTTCCGAGGGACTGATATGATCCTCTGATATATTCAGGAAAACACCCACATCAAAGTTCAGCCCCCGCACCCGCTGGTACTTCAGTGCCTGGCTGGAAACTTCCATAACCATACTGCGCTTTCCGGATGATACGGCATTTTTCATATGCCGGTATAGTTCCATAGATTCCGGCGTTGTCATGCTGGATGTTTTATGTTCCACACCATCTTTAACCTCAATAGATGAAATAATTCCCATACTGCGCAGACCAATGGATTTCTGATACTCATCCATAATCGCCTTGATATAATAAGAAGTGGTTGTCTTTCCTTTGGTTCCTGTAATCCCTACCAAATCTAGTTCCCTGGAGGGGTCCTCATAGAACTGCTTTGCTAAAACAGGCATTGCTTTTCTGATATCCTTTACCAGTATGTAAGGAACTTCATAATCCAGGGGAAAATGCTCCTCTCCAATATAACAGACAGCTCCATTTTTGAAAGCCTGCCTGAGATAGTCTATTTTGAATGCTGCTCCTTTACATATAAATAGTCCCCTTTTCATCGTTTCCCTGGAATCAAAAGTTAAATTTTCAATGATCTGATCTTTCTTTCCATATAAACAACAGGATTTTACTAAATTGGCCTGCTGCAATAATTTCAGATATGTTTTAAGCATATAGTGCATTCCACTTTCCCCCTTATCGGTTGATTTTTTCATTATAACGAATAAATGCATCAAAAAATGCATCTGCTTGTATCCAACTTGTAAACTTTATTGTACAAAACCATGCAGACAGTTAGATGTTACTATATATTAGACGCTAAATTTGAAAAAAGGGTTTCAAAAATATTTTAAATATTTCCTTAAGTTCTTAAATATGAAAATATAAAAACTTTTAAGAAGATATTGACATAAAATACCCAACATGCTATATTAGATACATGCAGTATGTATCTAATATAGCATGTTGGAAAGGAGGAAAAAATTTGGCACGGAATAAATATCCGGAAATTACGGAAAACCGCATACTTGAACTGTCCATGAAGCTGTTCATAGAAAAAGGTTATGAACAGACCACATTACAGGACGTTGCAGATGCTATGGGCATGACACGCGGAGCAATCTATCATCATTTCAAAAATAAAGAACAAATGGTAGATGCCGTTACCACCTACATGTTTCATAAAGCAGTGCCTTTTGAAACAATTAAGGAAGATACTTCACTGACTGCTCTGGAAAAATTAAGAAAAATCGTACTCTGCTCGGTGTCGTCTGAGGATCAGGTGAATACTTTTCTGGCATTATCCAAGACTTTTCTTGATAATCCAAAACTGGTTGCTGCGTATTTGAACAGTGTGAAAGAAAATGCAGAAGGGATCTTTCTGGAGTTTATTAAAGAAGGAATGTCAGATGGATCTGTTCAGGCAGAAAACCCCAAAATTGTGGCGGAGCTGCTTTCCGTCCTTATGGAAATATGGCTATGCCCTTTCATTTTTATGGAAAACCGGGAAGACTTTAGAATCAAGCTCAGATATGCCGCAAATATACTTAACAGCGTGGGACTGCCAATTATCGATGATGAATTGCTTACTGTATTTGAGAAACTGGAAACAATATTCCCGGAAAGATAGATTGCTGCATAGCAATTTATTTTTTACAATTTTACATACATTCTGTATGTATATATAAGGAGGTTTTAATTATGACTGAAGAAAGATTTGAGAAAATGATGGAACATGCGGGTGATGTGATTGAGAATACTGTGGAAGGTGTGGCAAGTTTCGTTGACAATTCTTTAGAAGCTGCTGCAAAGCACAGAGCGGTCCGTATTCTCTTTAGAGCAATATCATATGCCGGTTCTCTTGGCCTGATCATAGGTGCTGGTTACCTTGAAAAACACGGGCACCACCTGATTGCTAAGATTTGTTTTATTACTGGCTGCGCTGCAATCGCAACGAATATTATTCTCAGTTTCATATTTCGAAGGAAATAACGTGTCCACCGTCATCAGGGTGGTCTAAAAAACGCCGAACCCATGCTTAACATTATATTTATGCAGTGGTTCGGCGTTTCTTTGTTTAAAATTATTCCTTACTTTGTGTCTCTTTTATTGCAGCTGCGCTAATCTCTCTTTTACTTGTTCCATCATTTCTGTATATTTTGCAAGCTTACCTTTTTCTTCATCTATTTTTGCCTGAGGCGCTTTGCTAACAAAACGTTCGTTGCTTAACATTCCATTTACTCTTGCCAGTTCCTTCCCTAAGCGTTCTTCTTCTTTTTTCAAGCGATCGATTTCTTTTTCAATATCTACCAGCTCTGCGAAAGGCATATAGATAACTGCCTCCGGTATCACTGTGGATACTGCATCTTCCCCGATACCCGAGCGGTCTGCCTGAACAGTGACCTCACTTGCATATCCCAGGGTAGCGAAGAATACCTTTCCATTTTCAAATATCTCACGGATATTTTCCTTTTCGGAAACCACAAATACCTTTGCTTTTTTGCTTGGCGGAACATTCATTCCGGTACGGGCATTTCGGATTCCACGTACCGCTTCTTTAATAGTCTCTACTGCCTGCTCATCTGCCGTAAAGTTCCATTCCTCTTTAAATTCCGGCCATTCGGAAATCATAATTGATTCTTCTTCTGTCTGAAGAGTGCAGAAAATTTCTTCTGTAATAAACGGCATATAAGGATGCAGCAGTTTCAGGGCATTTGCCAAAACAGTCTTTAATGTCCACAGTGCTGCTGATTTGGTGGTATCTTCATCGTTATAGAGACGGGGTTTCACCATTTCAATATACCAGTCACAGAATTCTTCCCAGATGAAATCATATACTTTCTGAACAGCGATGCCCAGTTCGTATTTATCCATATTATCTGTAACGTCTTTTGCAAGCGTGTTTACTTTGGACAAAATCCATTTGTCTGCTCCGGTTAAGTCTGAAAGATTCATCCGGGATGGAACCTCTGCTTTTTCCAGGTTCATCATAATAAATCTGGACGCATTCCATACCTTATTAGCAAAGTTTCTGCTTGCCTCCACACGTTCCATATAGAAACGCATATCATTTCCCGGTGCATTTCCGGTCATAAGGGTCAGACGAAGTGCATCTGCACCGTATTGTTCGATAATTTCAAGCGGATCAATTCCATTTCCAAGGGATTTACTCATCTTACGTCCCTGGGAATCACGAATCAGTCCATGAATCAGTACGTGATGGAAGGGAACTTCCCCTGTCTGCTCAAGCGCTGAGAATACCATACGGATAACCCAGAAGAAGATAATGTCATATCCGGTTACCAATACGTCCGTAGGGAAGAAGTAATCCAGGTCTTCTGTTTTGTCTGGCCAGCCTAAAGTAGAGAAAGGCCACAGTGCAGAACTAAACCAGGTATCCAGGGTATCCTCATCCTGTGTCAGATGTGTGCTGCCGCATTTCGGGCAAACGGTTGGTACTTCTTTGGATACTACGATCTCACCGCAGTCATCACAATAATACGCCGGTATCCGGTGTCCCCACCAAAGCTGTCTGGAAATACACCAGTCACGGATATTTTCAAGCCAATGGAGATAAATCTTATCAAAACGCTCAGGTACAAAATTTAAAGTATGGTTCTTCAATGCTTCAATCGCCGGCTTTGCCATTTCTTCCATTTTTACAAACCACTGCTGTTTGATCATAGGTTCAACGGTGGTCTTACAGCGGTCATGGGTACCAACATTGTGGGCATGTGGAACTACTTTAACGAGAAGTCCCATCTCCTCTAAATCCGCAACCATTGCTTTTCTGGCTTCATAACGGCTCATGCCCGCATACTTTCCGCCCAGTTCATTGATGGTGGCATCATCATTCATGATATTGATCTCCGGCAGATTGTGGCGTTTTCCCACTTCAAAGTCATTAGGGTCATGGGCCGGCGTAATCTTAACACATCCGGTTCCAAATTCCTTGTCAACATATTCATCTGCAACAACCGGGATTTCACGGTCAGTCAATGGCAGTTTCAGCATTTTGCCTACCAGGTGTTTGTAACGGTCATCCTCCGGATTTACTGCAACCGCTGTATCTCCAAGAAGCGTCTCAGGCCTTGTGGTAGCAATTTCAACAAAAGCATTTTCTTCCCCTGCTACCGGATAATTAATGTGCCAGAAATTTCCGTCCTGATCCACATGCTCTACTTCTGCATCTGAAATGGAAGTCTGACATACCGGACACCAGTTAATAATTCTGGAACCCTTATAGATATAACCTTTTTCATATAATTTGATAAATACTTCTTCAACCGCTTTGGAGCATCCTTCATCCATGGTAAAGCGTTCTCTGTCCCAGTCAGCCGAGGAACCTAACTTCTTCAACTGGTTGATGATCTTTCCGCCGTACTCTTCTTTCCACAGCCAGGCATGTTTTAAGAATTCATCTCTGCCGATCTCATCTTTATCAATTCCCTGTTCTTTCAGCTTCTCTATGACTTTGACTTCAGTGGCAATCGCTGCATGATCCGTTCCAGGCTGCCATAAAGCATTATATCCCTGCATTCTTTTATAACGGATCAGAATATCCTGCATGGTATTATCCAGTGCATGGCCCATGTGAAGCTGTCCCGTAACATTCGGCGGCGGCATCACAATCGTAAATGGTTTTTTGCTCCTGTCTACTTCTGCATGAAAATATTTCTTGTTCATCCACTTATCATATAAGCGGTCTTCAATTCCTTTCGGATCATAAGTCTTTGCTAATTCTTTGCTCATTGTCCTATTATCTCCTTTTTCATTTTTAGCTGCCCGTGCAGATCCCTCTGCACATACATATATGGGTTATAAAATATACGGATTCCCATTTCCCTGCCTGATTTTGCATAAAAAAATGCCCCTTGCTTCTGCAAAGGGCGAATAATCCGCGGTACCACCTTTATTTATATTTACAGAAATCTTCTGCAAATACATCTCAGTCATCCGATAACGTGGATGATACGTGAAAATCTACTTTACGATGAAATCTTATCCACAGATATCCGGCTAATCCGCCAGGTTATCCACAATTTCATCCGGTTCAATCCTCCGGTTCAAAAGCTACCTTCCATTCACACTGCCTTGAATATTCTTCCAGCCGATGAAATATTCTCTCTGTCAGGGTTTTGAATGTACTCCTCTTTCTCACTACCTTTTTATTATGTTATCTTTTGTGATATATTTTCCATAATAATCAAGATGGGGGGATTTGTCAAGGGATTTTGTAAAAATAGGTAAATCTTTACTGTCGGTTCTGCAGTCCGTACATAGTTTACGTATCAAGTAGCTTTTCCTAATCATTTGCAGTACAATAAACACATAACTAACATTTTACCCCAACTAAACCAAGGAGGAATATCATGAATATCAAAAGTGTACACTGTTTAACCTTTAGCCCCACCGGCACCACAAGAAAAATTACAGATACTATTTCTGCTGTTTTTCAAACCAAAATTCATAATCATGACGTAACCTATGACAGAACAAAAGACTTCCCCGATTTCGCCAGTGAAGATCTGCTGATCGTTGGCATCCCTGTCTACGGTGGCAGAATCCCCGCAATATTAGAAGATCTGTTTCACCGCCTTCATGGGAACCAGACGCTTTGTATTCCTGTTGTTCTCTATGGAAACCGGGCTTTTGAAGATGCTCTTCTTGAATTATCTGATCTGCTGAAAGCGCAGGGCTTTATAACTGCAGGCGCGGGTGCTTTTATCGGGGAACATTCATATGGAAGTGAAATTGCAGGCGGACGCCCCAATGTATTTGACCTCGCAGAAGCTAAAAAATTTGCTGAAGCCGTCCGGGATAAGATCACTGGTATTGACTCCCACGAAGCTATAAAACCATTACATATTCCGGGAAACCATCCTTATAAAGAACGTTCCGCCCCGGGCATTCCATGGGGTCCGGTTACTATGGATTCATGCAATAATTGTGGAATCTGTGCCACCGTCTGTCCCATGGGTATCATTGACCGGGAAGATCCGAAAAATATTACGGATCCAGGCAGCTGCCTGCATTGCTGTGCCTGTATAAAAACCTGCCCGCAGAATGCTAAGGCTATGGAATCAGAATTTTACAAGAAGTTCAGGGGGTTCTTAATTGCAAATTGTTCTGAGACACAAAAAGAACCCGAGATCTTTATCTGAATCTAATTAAAGCGAACCCTCCAAGATCTTATATAGTTAGTATAAGACTTAAAGTTACTAGACATTAAATTTGGGTTTTGCTGAGGAAGGACGCTTTGTATTAGTAGTTAGTGTACGAAAAGAGAAGGCGGCGGACCAGGACAGGTGTTTGGAAGGCTTAACGCAGAACTGGTATTTTCTAACCTTCCCGGAGCACTTTTTGGCGGCACGCGGGCATTCGCTCCAAAATCCTGATGCATTTTGCAGCTCACTGCCCGCTTACAATCCGATGGGAGAAGTACTGCATTTTGCAATGCAGTACTAGTCGAATTGTATCCGCCAAAAAGCACTCCGGGAAGGTAAGTAAATGCTCAGCTCTGCTATACGCCTTCCAAACCAATGTCCTGGTCCGCCCCCTTCTCTTTCCGGGATAGCATTCATTGATACAAAGCTGGTTTTCTCAGCATGATGGAATCCTGGGGTTGTGGCATGCTGGACGCGATTGGCGTAAAGCTAATGATGTCAAGCAACTGATCTTGAGAACGGGATTTGTTTTTCTTTCTGTGATCAGAAAAAGAAGTAGAATTTCACAAACTTTCATCTTTTACGCATAAACAGCCGAAACATAATACGCTGCATCCAATAAAGAACAGCCAGCCACAGCCCAGGGGTTCCAACCTGCTGAGAAAACCAGCTTTGTGGCGGCAACCTGGATCTCGGAAAGATGGGTGTGGGAAACTGGCATGGGCGGAGGATGCGTAGAGCAGAACTGAGTATTTACTTACCTTTCCGGAGTGTTTTTTGGCGGATAGTATTCGACTGGCTCCCATTGGATACTAAGCGGGTACTGAACCGAGAAATGCATCAGGATTTCTCGGTGAATGCCCGCGTGCCGCCAAAAAGCGCTTCGGAAAGGTTAGAAAATACCAGTTCTGCGGCCAGCTGACGGAGCCCATGCCAGTTTCCCACACCCATCTTTCCGTACACTACCTACATCTACAAAGCGTCTTTAATCAGCAAAACCCAAATTTATTTGTATTACTTCTTACAGAGACTCCAACATCATAATCCGAAACTATTACCCCATAGGTACGATCAGGCCAAGAAGTTCTTACATAGTAACAAAAAAGTTCCGCGCCATAACACTGGCAGCGGAACTCTTTTAGTTATCCATGAACGCGAAAGATGTAATGATATCAGGTCGACTCTGAAAGTTCCAAATTGCAGTCAACGGTTGTCAGCACCTTATTTAGTGTCATTGAGTGCATAATTCTCATCCACGCCTGCTTTGTATTTTCAAAGTCCTGATAATGTTCAGCTACGTGCTTTCGGAAAAAATCCAGTTCTTCTAATAATACATAAAAATCATCATTCCCAAAATGTTTACAGATTTTCGGTATGGTAAATCTCAGACTCTTTTCAATATTCTCCATTGCGTCCTCATACTTCGCTCTTTGGGTAATATATAACAGAAGAGGCTTATACCTGACCCAGCCAATGGATGCTTTTAAAAATCGTTTGGAAACACTTCCCCCATTGGATTTCATTGCTTTTAGTTCATTTGGCAGTGCTCCGGATAATAAGCTTCCATACGCAGAAAACCCATCATGAAAGGTATAACACGGGATTCTTGTAATGATATTCTCTCCAATGCAAGTACTTAAAAAAGTATCTTCGCCTCTCGCCCCGGGAGGATTATAAAACGGAAATAGTTTGTCTGGATCTTTCAGATTAATGCCGAGATTGGCACCTGATATAAACTTCATACCATTTTTTTCTTTTACTTCACTGACAACTCCATGGTCAATTTTACCTATATCTGCATAGGTAACGCCGCCGTTCTCCATCTTTTCCCTGACGGATTCCCAGTTAATAATATCATTGCTGATGGCTTCTATAAAGATCTGAAAATCATGTTCCGTGAAATTTTCATCGAAAGATATCTTGGGAATTGGAGAGATATAACCACAATGACAGCCGTTTGTCATATCTGATCCCTTAATATTCTGAATATGAGACTCGAGCACTGACTGCCCTACCCACATTAGACTTTCACCCATCTGCACATTGGCAATAGGATACTCATCATCGTCCAGAAATATCAATTCATCCATCTTATTTAACATGGCGAAATATAGCACTGCGTTACGCTTCATGGCATATCCTTCACCAAAGATTAATTTTGCATCTCTGACACTCAGAATTTTTTTTGAAACTAAGGCAGATGCTTCATTTGCTATGGCTGCTTTTCCCAAATAGTGCACCGAGTCTATCAAATCCAGTATTTCTTCATCCACAATCTGATAATCCGACAATTCTGTGTTGGTAAACTTCAGGTCATATGCCACAAATAAATGAAGTGCATATTTTTTGATGTCAATCGTCTGTGAATCTTTCCAGTCATTCAGGTACGATCTTACTACCTTTCGAAAATTCTTTCTGCCAGTTACAAAACCAATCCCTATATTTATTTTTTTATTTTTGATAACATTGTCCTTCTCTCTATTGGGCAAACACAACTTTCTTACTGTATTTTTTTCTTCTTTTGCACAAGTTCCGGTTCAGCTGCTTCTGTAGTCACTGCAGATGGCAATACTGCACTTTTCTTTTTCTTCTTGCCTTTTTTTTGGATTTTTGTCTCCCATAATATTGACCTCATATCTTTCTTTTCCCTGTAGGAAATAAAAAAAGCCACTTTCATTATAAAAGTGACTTGTTTCGAGTTCATATTTAATTTACCTCAGCGCCCTTTCACCAGGAGATGCTGATAGAGTAAGTGTAACACCTTTCGGACATGTTGTCAAATTTACCGGCATTTTTGCAGGCTCTTTCCTTTATCCGAACCGGTGAATCCTCATTTCACAATCAGACTTTTCCTCATATACAACCTGTATTTTTTTCGGTATCCTGGCTCTGCATTCTTTCCTTCCACTTTCCCTGCTCCACTCAATATGGATTACTCCATGAGGTGTAGGCACATCTCCTCTGCACCACTTCATATCCCATAACGGATCTTTTATTTCTACTTTTGCAAAGCCATCCTCCAGCATCTGTACCCCAAGGGCATATTTAATGAAAAAATATGCGGGTGAAGCCGACCAGGAATGACAGTAACTTCTGGTTCTGCTGACTTCGTAAAAGCCCGGAAATACTTCCCAGCAGGTAGTGGAATCATATTTCAGCATTTCACCCCATCGGATTTTAATATCATCCATAATATCCTGCAGTCTGCCCTGTCTCACCAGACACTCATACTGGTAATAAAGCATAAATGGAGAACCGGCCTGTATCATTTCCTTTGGAGCATGAAGAATGTAATCCTCTGCTATTTTCTTCTTATCTTCATCCAGGATTCCGCCATAAAGCAGCAGCAGAATATGTGTCTGTATGCTGAATGTACGGGAAGGTCCATACTGGGGAGAATAGCCGTCCCGATACATTTTTTTTATCAGAATCCCAGAGCTTCGTATCCATATAAGCTAAAAGCCTCATTCTGCTGTCCCCAAAATAGGCTGCGTCTTCCTCATGATCACTTTTTCCCGCATACGCTGCAGCTAATCCGTAACAATATGCCAGAACAGCCTGCTGTCCCGTGACTACACCATGATTATGAATATCCATATCTGCCCAATCCATCATATTCCAGGCATTAATTAAGAAACCTCCGTCCTCCTGTATAAATCCTGCATAATAATTCAGGGTTTCTTTTACCACACCATACATCTGCGGGAAGATAGCTGTATCGCCGCTCACCTTTGCATACTCGAAAATTGAGATGATCCAGTTCATGGTCCACATTGGAATAGAAGTATTCCAGTCCGTAGGTGTCAAAGCATTTAGCAGGGGTGTATTTGCCCTGGCTTCTGCAGAGAGCTCTATACTGTGCTTTATCAGGTCATATTCTCCAAAAAGGTAGGCATTTGTAACGGCACTGATGCCTGCATCTCCAATCCAGAAAGCCTGTTCATAAGTTGGACAGTCCGTAAAACTATCTTCCATACAAAGCTGATGGGTATGGCGGCACATTTCAAAAATCCGGTTTAACAGATAGTCATCACAAGCAAATCCTCCGAAATTACTGGGCGCATAAGTTGCATAGCTGACTCTGAAATCCCGAATCATCACTATATCCCTGCATTCCCGGAAGGTCAGCATGGCATAACGCATCCCCATACGTGCCATACAACGGTATGACTGCCATCCTTCTTTACAGATGTAACGCACGCTGTTATTCAGACCTATGGTATAATCGATCTCCCCCTGATACATATTTTCAAAGCAGTAGATATCTAAAATAGTTCCCGCCGGCGCTTTTATTGTAAATTCCAGACTCCCGGCGTAGATATCCTCGAAGTCCACAATCATCCGGTTCCAGCCATTGGATACCGGAGGGTCTAGCACGGTAATTTCCTGATTGTCCCACAGCATTCCCAGATGCCGGGGCTCCACGGCTGATTCTGCAACTACTTTATCTCTCTTCGCCAGGGAGTAGATATATGCATCACTAAAAATATACTGCGGCTCTATGTAGGTAACCGGACCTCCTGCCTCCACCATTTCTTCCAGTGAGGATACCGTGAATAAACGTTTATGAATATCCGGATAATCCTCCAGCCGGTTATATTCATCCAAACCTCCATATACCCTTTTATATCCATCAACCACCGGAACGATTCTGGATGTAGGCCCTTTTACGAAAAAGTTTCCTGCCACCATCAGCTTCTCCGGAAAGCAAAATTCCATATGGCAATATAAATCATCAAATTTCCCCGATATCTGCAGCAGGAAGAAGTGCTTTCCTTCTTTTAGAAATACCGGTATTTCCCTATGTTCATTGGAAACCTCATACAGCTTTCCATCTATAGTAAAATCCCCGATTATCCCATTCCAGGTCCTGTTTGGAAATGCAATCACACCCTCCATATCCTGTGGTACAATAATCTCACACCCCAAAAACCCGGAAAATATCGTCTCGTCTGCATCTTTGCGCCCCGGGAAGAAAGCATTTCTTGTATTTACAGAAAATTGCTGGCACCCCGGCATTACCTCCTGTATCCTTTTAATCTTTGCAGGGGTCTTTGCCTCCCTCTGGAATTGACGCAGCGGATTCTTTTTTAACCTGCCCTGGCTGTATTCCAATACCCTGGCTGTTCCCCAGTTTTTTGATATCTCCGGTTCTTCCATCCACCGGCTGTCAAATTTATTGGCATTGTAATAATCTCCAAAGCCCAGGTTCACATTTCTCTTTACCGTATGAGAAATATGGCCGCTGTCTTTTGCACATTTCGTTTTCTTCCCGGAAGCTGTTAATACTTCATCATTGGAAGCAACCTGAAACCATACTTTCCCCTCTTCTGCAACAGTCTGATAGGTAGACCATCCGTAACTCCACACCCGCACTGCAAGAAAGTTGCTGCCAGGCTTAACATCCGGGGTCATATCATACAAATCATAAAATAATTCACCCGGTCCGGAACGGATCGGTCCCCGTCCGATTTCTTTTCCGTTTAAATAAACAATGTATCTGGTAACCCCGCAGATCATTAGTTTTATATCCTCCGGCTCCCACCCGGCATAAAATTCTGCAGTAAAGCAGCCCCTTTCATTTTCCGATTCCTGATGTTCTGAAATCCAGATCCACTTTCCCTCCATCATAATACCTCCTGGTCTGTACAATAATCGTATTTTTTAAAAACCGTCCAGCATATCATATATCATATCGCACCTACCCCTTCACGGCTCCGCCTGTAAGCCCTGCCACAATCTGATCCGAGAAAAGAAAATATATAATAATGACAGGAATCAGCGCAACAGTTGCTGCTGCAAAAACCTTATTCCAATTTGCAAGAAAATTTGCAGTGTAGGAATATACGCCCAGCGTAAGAGTTCGCACAGAAGCCTTTGTCAAAAATACCAGCGGCAGATAAAAATCATTCCAGATCGTAACAAAGTTTAAAAGCCCAACGGTAGCAATTACCGGTTTTGAAATAGGTGTAATGATGCTTTTAAATATCTGAAACTCCCCTGCTCCGTCAATTCGCGCCGACTCAATCAGGGATTCCGGCAACTCATTAAAGAATTTCGTAAAGACAAACACCGGAAAAGACATATTCGCAGTATAGATCAGCGCCAATCCCAGCAGATTATTAGTCAGATGAAGCCTGGAAAGCATGATATACAGCGGCAGTATTCCCAACTGGATAGGAAACATAAGCCCCACTAAAAAATAGGTCTGCAAAAATTTACGGCTCTTAAACCGATACTGGGCAAGTCCGTATGCAACCATGGAAGCCACTATAACCAATAGCATTAAAGAGACTCCAACCAGAAAAATACTGTTAAAAAAGTAGCGTAAAAATCCATCATCCCCCAGAACAATTTTAAAATTATTCATTGTAAATTCTTTCGGAAAACCTATGGTATTATTGATCAGATCCTGTTTTGTCTTAAAAGACGAAAGGATCGTATTTCCGATTAAAAAGATAGATAAAAAGGTGTAAATAACCAGGATTACCGAGATGATATTTTTCCCGATTACAGCCCGTTTTGATTCAATTCTTCTGTTTGACTTTTTTTGCCGTTTTCTCATCATATTCCCCATTATATCCCCTCCTAATCCTTCTTACGCTTCAATAATTTTGTAGTGACCAGAGAAAACGTAAGAATAATAAGAAACATGGCAACACTGATGCTGGAACCAAATCCGATAGACGTTTCCCCGAAATAAGTACCGCCAAAAGCGTAACGGTAGAACACCATATTGACAAAATCAATCTTATTATTCACTCCGCCCTGGGGACCAACCAGAATATAAGGGATATCAAACATCGTCAGAGCATAGATCACGCTCAGCGTAATATTCGTAGACATAGAAGCGCTCAGTGACGGCAGTACCACATACCGAAACCGCTTCCATCCGCTCGCCCCGTCAATAATGCTGGCTTCAATAATTTCCTCCGGTATCTCCTGTATATCAGCATAAAAAATCATCATACCGGAGCCGATACACTGCCAGATTACCACCATAACAAATATTTTAAATACCAGGTCCGGATTGCCCAGCCATGCACTTTTTGCCTGGTTGCCAAACAGGCTTCCCACTATCTCATTGAGAACTCCAATATTGGGATCCAGCATAATGATTGCAAAAAACCCAACAATTGACGTACTGATTACGTACGGTAAAAATAACATCATACGGATGTATTTATGGAATTTGATCTTTATATAGATCATGTAGGCAAAAAAGATCTGCAGCGGTGTAATTACAAGCAATACGCAGACAAGATATTTAATGTTATTGCCCAGTGCATTGAAGAATATTTTCGACATTCTGGGATCAAACATCAGCTTTCTAAAATTATCCAGACCAATAAATTTCATATCTCCAATGCCGCTCCATTCAAAGAAGCTGAAATAAACGGCACATATAATCGGTACTATCATAAATATGGTATAAATCAAAAATCCCGGTGCTATAAAACCGATGTATGCCTTTCTTTTTCTCATTGCAGGCACCCCTTTCATTATAAAATCAGGGGGTGCTGTACAAACACCCGTCTGGATGGTACAACACCCCTTTCCTATCCGTTTATCCTGTTTTAACGGGTCAGTGCCGCAAGTTCATCCGTAAATTCCTGTGCTGTCATACCTTTGGTAAATACTTTTGTCTGATCCTCTTCCCATACATTTCTGGGGCTTCCCCCCTCTTTCTCCAAATATCCCAGAATATTGTAGTAGCTCTCCGTCTGGATATCAAACTGGGCAATTTCATTAATTACTTCATTTTCCGATACAATTTTATCGGTACACGGAATGGAATCTAAAGATTTAATCCAGGCTGTCTGCCCTTCCAGGCTAGAAAAATAGTTCACAAATGCAAGTGCTGCATCCGGATTTTCCGTGTCCTTGCTGACGGAAAAACCAACGGAACTGGTTCCTACAAACGGTCTTTTACCATCTTCCGTAGGAAGCTGGAATGCGCCAAAGTTCAGCTCGGGGTTATTTTCCTGGATAGTCTGGATATTCCAGGTTCCTTCGATACACATTGCCGCGTCACCTTTGGAGAATGCAAGCAATGCACCGGACTCATCCACTCCGGTATATCCAGGCCCATAATATCCTTTATCTGCCCATTCTAACATCTTGTCATAAGCTGCTACCACTTTCGGATCGTTTACTTTCGCTTCTCCGGTATCTACATATCCCTGAATCCAATCCAATGCCGTCGCTGCCAGAACCGGTTCAAACTGGAATAAGATTGCCCACGGATCGGAAGCACTAAAGGAAATCGGAAGATAACCTGCATCATTGATACTTGCCAGAGCGGATTCAAATTCACTGAATGTCTTCGGTACTTCCAGTCCCAGTTCTTTAAAAATATCTTTGTTATAGAATACAGCTCGTCCACCTACTTCTGCTGTAGGAGATGCGTAGGTTTTATCGTCCACCTTAACCAGGCTCATTGCATTTGTTCCGTCGTATAAAGAAAAATCCACTTTATCGGTCAGATCCATTAACAGTCCCTGTTTTACGTAAGCCTCCAGATTCGTGGTAGCTGTGCCGTTTGTCCAGAACAAGTCCGGTGTTTCGCCCGCCTGCATCGCTGTCTGAAGCAAATTGTAATATTGATCGGAGGTCTTAATCTGGTACTCTATCTCCACATTGGGGTATTTCTTATTGAATCCTTCGATTACAGCTTTCAGAGGTGCCTCAAACTGCGCCGTATGCTCCCATACCACGAGTTTTCCGCCAATGTCTCCCGCATTTGCATCCCCGCCCGTACTTTCTTCTGTCTTCTTTTCTGTCGTCTTCTCTGTCACTGCCCCGGTGGTTTCAGAAGCCTTTGCCTGTGTTTCTTCTGCTTTTTCTGTTTCAGCCGCCGCTTCTGTAGTCTCCAAAGCCTTTGTATCCCTGGCCTGCGTCTGTGCCGGCTCCGTACCGCCTCCGCATCCCGACAAAATACCTGCCGCCATACTTACGCACAATAAAGCACTGATCATTTTCTTCTTCATATTGATACCTCCCATATCATTTGATATATTTATTCTAACAAGAAGGCTTCTTTATCACTAGTAAGAAAATTTATTCATTTATTCAATATTTTTCTGTCTTTTCCACTTTCCTAACTGCCTGTTCACGATATTATGATTTATTCACATAATTTATATCAGAATCCATAAAAACGCCTTTTCTAAACTCGCCTACTGTTTTCCCGGTGATCTGTTTAAATACCCGGAAAAAATAATTGCTATTCATAATTCCTACCTTTGCAGCAATTTCCTCAACGGACTCTTCCCCCTTTAGCAGCAGTGGTTTTGCTTTTTCAATCCGCAGGCAATTGAGATAATGAACGAAAGTATCCCCCGTATGTTTCTTAAAATATTGACAGAAATAGGCTGTACTCATATGAAAATGTTCAGCAACCTCTTTCAGCGGCAAATCCTTCACATAATGCTCTTCCAGATAGGATTCCATTTTTTCAGCCATACTCTCTTTGTCCATGAGATAAGCCTGTACCCGCTTTCGGATATCGGACAGCCATAGCAGCAGCTCCTGCCCCGAATCAAAACTATTTACCAGAATATAGTTAGGGGATTCTTCCTTGGAAAATAATTTATAAAGTTCTGTCTGGTAATATTTACTAAGATAATCTTCCATATCATGTATAAATTTTACCACCTGCAGCTTTACCTCTTCCGGCGGCCGGTTTGCTTCCTTTTCCGCTTTTAAGAACCGTTCCATCTGTACAGATGCCTGTTCCATCCACTGCTCACTAAATGCCTCTTCTTTTTCAAATACAGGCGCCGGCATTATCTGCTCCCGGGACGTGGAATTGTGAAGTTCTATCAATCTGGAAGTTTCATAGTAAAAAGACAGGCTGCATCCCTCTTTGGCTTCTTTATAAAAATGATTCACCTGACTCAGACTGTCAAATATGTCCGTAATGGACAGAAATAGATTTTTATTAAAATAATTCTTCATATTTTTTCTGGCATTCTGATAAAAATCCAGTACTTTTTTATTGATCTGATCGGATGTCTCTTCCGGTTCAAACCGCATAATACAGAAGACTTCCTTTCCGTGTCTCAAAAAACATTCTCCCATGTGGTTAATATTCAATATTTCCTGGAGGATCTCAACGAGAAAATCATAATCTGTATTTTCTTCACTGATTGTTGTCCGCTCTCCGGTTCCTCTCAGGTTTATATAAGCAATACGATAGCGCTTATCTCCATTTCCGTCTTCAAAAAAAACCGGATTATCATTTCTGCCCTTGGAGATCATGCCCTTTTTTAATTTTTTCTGATAAATTTCGGAAACCAGTTTGGGAAGCTCATCTTCTGACAGTTCATGCTTTAATATGTATTTATCCACACCAAGTTCCATGGCACTTCTGGCATAAGAAAAATCCTCATAGCAGCTCAGAACAATGACTGCCATATGGGACATCTGGGATTTCAGATGCCTGATCAGATCCAGCCCTGTCTCACCGGTCAAACGAATATCCGTAATCAGCACATCTGCCGTATTCTGCTGAAAATAACGTTCTGCATCTTCACCGGAGCCAAAAGCCGCAGCCACTTTCATTTCAGCGGAATATTCATCCAGACACATTTTCATGCCCAGGCGGACCAGCATTTCATCTTCTACAATTACTATATTAATCAAAATTTATACCTTCCTCCTCACCAATAACCGGAAGCCGCAGTAAAACCTCCGTTCCTTCGTTCTCATGGCTTACGATAGACACGTGATAGCTTTCACCATAGTTCAGGCGGATACGCTCCATTACGTTTACAATGCCAACGTGATCCATTCCTTTTGAGGTATCCTTCGCATTACAATCCGCCAGAACACCGGTATTAAACCCTTTTCCATTATCTGTGATCTTTACATAGAGTGCATCTTCTTTGTAAAACTCCATTAGGACTCTGCCCCCATCCGGCTTATCTCCAAATGCATACTGAATGCAGTTTTCCACAAAAGGCTGCAGAATCAGCTTTAATATTTTTAAATTCCCCAATTCCATAGGCAGATCATATTCAAAATCAAAATTCATAAAACGCATTTTCTGGATATAGACATAACAGCCCAGCAGTTCTACTTCCTGCCGGAGAGTGATTTCCTCATTAGTATTATAGGTAACGCTGACCATTAGTTTAATCAGGGACTCTATCATCTTCTTGATGTTCGTCTGCTTATTGGCTGCTGCCATCCATTTAATGGTATTCAGGGTATTGTAGATAAAATGCGGTCCAATCTGCATAGAGAGCACTTTGATCTTTTCTTCATTCTTGGCCTTTTCTTCTTCCCTGATATCCCGGATCAGACATTGTATTTCATCCACCATATAATTAAAATTTGCTGTCAGCATTCCCATTTCATCTGCGCTTCCGGTTTCCCTGATCCTTTGGAAATCCCGCTCTGATACTCTGCGCAGGCCCGTACTGAGATTTTGCATTGGTTTAAAAATATAGTGAGACAAAATATAATAGGCAGTAAACAAAAAAACCGCATAGAGGCATGCTATCACCGAAGCCATCCATTTAATATAGTTTACATCCTTAAAAATAACACTCTGATCCGTCACTGTTAAAAGTACCCAGTCATTCACCTCGGATGAGGAACAAACCACCGTCTTTTCTTTTCCTGTATCCGGGTCCTGATAGGAAAAGGATCCGTTTTGCTGCATGAGCGCCTTCGTAAACAGTTCTCCATTTTGAACCACCCCTGTCTCTTCTTCATAATTGCTGGTAACGATATGCCTGTTCCGGGAGACAATATAATAATCCGTGCCTTCTTCATGATATATGGGATTTTTTAAAATATTCGTGAACAGATCTTCTGAGAAAAACAGCCACAGGGTACCTACATTTTGATTCGCAGAGTTGATCGCTCTCGCCAGTGCAAAGTTTTTCGGTCTCTGATTGTAGGATGCAGACATCTGCTGCGTTGGAATCCAGATCACCTTCCCTTTTTTATCAAGGACCTGCTCCAGATGTTCATCCAGGTACTCCTCCCAATTCAGATAGTGATAACCCGAATTATATATAATCCCATTCAGGTCCAGTACTGCGGAAACAATATATTTCTCAGAATTCACAATACTGCTTAGCAACTGGGATATGTACTTATCCTCTTTGGAATAGTCTTCTCTGTTAATATAATTTTTGGCAGCCTCATTATAATACAGGGACATTGAAGTGTCCTTGAAACTGGAGAACTGTAATTCAATATTTTTATGGGTTTCTTTCATGATGTTCTGCTTCTCGGCAATGATGCTCTTTAGCGCATAAGAAAAATAGCTTTTTACAAAAAAGCCTAAAAAGAAAATACTTGGAATAATAACACAGACAACAAAAATAACAATAATCTTGCTTTTTAGCTGGAAAATGATTTGATGATGACGTCTTTCTTCCATAGAACCCCCCGTCCTATTAAAAAAATCTGTATATTTTGATATTTTTCCCTACTTTTTACTATATAACAAAAACGCGGGAATGTCAAAATAGGGGGATAAACTTTTAAAGTTAACACTTTTAAAGCTACAGATTTAATAAATTCAGGTTTTGTTGAGAAATAGATGCTATGCGGATGGGGGCGTATACGAAAAGATAG
Source organism: Robinsoniella sp. RHS (assembly GCF_001029355.1). Taxonomy (NCBI): domain Bacteria; kingdom Bacillati; phylum Bacillota; class Clostridia; order Lachnospirales; family Lachnospiraceae; genus Robinsoniella; species Robinsoniella sp. RHS. Next base: position 79,834 of record NZ_JNGB01000018.1, on the reverse strand, counting down.
GGCATAGAGGAATTACATGGACTCTGCCGGCTGACCGCAGACGTCCACGCAATTCCACTATGCCCCATCTTTTCGAAATTCAGGCTGTCGCCACAAAGCTGGTCTTAAGAGCGAATACATGCCCTGATCTATTCATTTTCATAATGTACCCGGACCATAATATCCTGGTTATAATTCCCGAATCCCGCACCAAATAACGTGAGTCCGCCCACATGTTCCGATTCCTTCTCTACTTCAAATCGAAACCGGATTACCCCTGCATCTTCCAGCCGTAACTGATCCAGCCCCACATTCGATATCTGGAGACCGTCTACATATGTACCGCTTCGGCTGATGACTACCAGTTTTAAAAGACCGTACTGATTCAGGCTTCTGCTCCACCAAAGCGGCGTATAAATGCCATGTCTTCCTCCAAAGTCTCCGGGACTTGTCCACTTTCCAAGTGACTGCCCATTGAGTTTGAAAGTAACATCCGACATCCATTCATTGTTATAACTGGGTGCCTCGGATGAAATCTCAAAACAGAGCGTAATCTGGGAAATATGGTGCCCCGGTGACAGCAGTCTGGACATATTGTACTCTACATATCCCTGGGTAAACCAGATAATACCTGCATCCACATGTTCAGGTCTTGCAAAATCTTCCGGATTATCCCATCCGCCAATCCGGTGATCCCCGGTAGCCAGACCACAGGTGGGGTATACCTCGTAATCACAATAATCCCCCACCATAAATTCTGTCTCTAACAGAGTCATTTCTTTTTTATCCTGTTCCTTTGCATCCACCAGAATTTCATTCACCTTAAGCCTGCAGATTTTCTGGTTTCCCCTGCCGCCGCATTCTGTCAGCACATCGATAATCCCTGCTTCTGACAGCTTTTTTATATGGCTGGTAATGGCACCGTTTGTAATATGAAGCGCCGATGCCAGTTCCCGCATATTCATTTCATTATTTTTTATAAGCAGCTTTATGATATTCACTCTGAGATCAGAGCCCAACGCTTTAAAAACCGAAGCGCCTTCTTCTAAACTGTTTATTACCAGCATCTTTTATCCTCCCTGAAATACGAACCCTGTTTGTGAACTTTGCGGAAATGAAAAAGCGGGGATTCCCGCTTTATATCCTTAAAAGTGGAATTTCTTATGCAGTTCCACCATAAAATCTTTCCATTTAAATATAACCAATGCTGCAATAAATAAAAATGACAGTCCGGAACAGATCACAGAAGGATAGTGGACACCTACACATCCAGTCAATATCAGCAGAAACGGAACAATTCCAACACCTGCTGACATTACGTAATAAATCATATATTCCGGTGGTCCTAATTGCTGTACCTTGGAAATTGTCAGGATCGATATCGTAGTCAGAAGGCTGATACCCGGCAGTACATAATCAATGGACCACCTGTTCCACCCGGTAAATGCATCCCAGGCGAGACAACAGGCAATGATAAGCAGCAGCTGCCACATGGCATTTTTCAGTAAATTTCGTCGTTTGTAAAATCCAACTGCAAGTGCCAGCCACATACAGAGCATGGCTCCCCCCACAAAGAGTGACCAGATACTATGAGGTGTAATAATTACATTTGCCATAACACAGATTACCACAGCCGCCAGACATAAAAAGGAAAACAGTTTAAAGAACTGCATTCCGGGATACACCGGTTTTCGCTTTTCCGGGTATTTATCCTTTAGCATCTCCACTTCAACGCCCTGTTCGTTTAGAATGCGGAAAAAATTCCGCTGAACATTTTCACTTTCAAACCTGGAGGTAAAGCTTAAAACAACATGGTCTTCAAAGGAACACATACAGAGTTCCGTTTTCGGCGTACTGGTAAACACATGGAACCATTTAATATAAGGCCGGTATACTTCCGGCATGTCCACAACACCCATATTCGAAAAGATTGCGGTTACATTTTTAGAGGTAAACTTTGCCGCTGCCTGCAGACAGAGATTCTTAAGCGCCAGCGGTGCCACTCTCAAAAAAGGATTCTGTTCCAGGTTCATGAATTCATTCATCCTGCCTGCAACCCGCTCCTTGGTAAGTTCAATTTTAAAAAACTCTTTCACATGGTTTACCACGTCTTTGAATGTGGTAACTCCCGTTTCAAACTGGAATCCGGCATCAATCCAGCTGAAAAAATTAAGCATGGACTGGGATGGAAAGTACTTGCGCAGATTAACCGGAATCATCAGAACTACCGGATATTTCTCCTGTCTGGGACTCATTTCCCGGTGAATGGCACACAGATAAACTGCCGTCAGAAATACGGTCATCGACACACCATATTCCCTGGACTTTTCCAAAAGCTGCTTTACGGACACCATTCCTTCCGTAATATGCATATTTTCATAATCTGATTTCAATCCCCGAAGCTGATAGGAATGAACAGATTTTTGTTTCTCATCTGATTTTGTTTTAGAATAATATTTAAAGAAGCTGTCGTCTTCCATATCTGCATCGGTAAGATCCTGACTGTCCAGAGGTATCTCTTCCGGAAATTCCTCTTTGTGGGCTTTTAGAATATAATTTTTCACCAGTTCCCTGGTAAACTGCATGGCACCCGTACCATCTGTCAGTGCATGAAAAACCTCAAAGTTAATTCTGTTTTTGAAATAGGTTACTTCAAATAAAAGACTCTTCTTATCCCGGACATAGATATTGCTGCAGGGAAGTTTACTCTCTTCCTTTACAACAGGACGCAGGGAACTTTTCTCCAGATAAAACCAGAAAAATCCTTTCCGCATCACAGAGCAGAACATCGGATAAGCCTCAATGGTTTTATCCAGCGCCTCCTGAAGGATTTCTTCCCGGATCGTTTCCCTTAAATCACAAGAAAAGCGAAATACCCTGGTATCCTTCTTCCCGCTGGTAGCCGGAAATATTTTCGCCGCGTTATCTAATTTTCGCCAACGGGCCAGCTTGGTCTCAGCCATTTCCTAGACCCCCTTTAAAAAACTGTTTATAATTTCAAAACTCTCCTGAACATGATAACTCATAATCCCAAGCGCAAAAAAACCATGCAGGGCATCTTTAATACGATGCACCTCCACTGCATTTCCCGCTTCTATTAATTTTCTTGCATACTCCTCCCCTTCATCCCTGAGAGGGTCAAATTCTGCCGTAATAACCAGTGTTCTAGGAAGACTGGAAAAATCCTGTGCCAGAAGCGGTGCAAAATACGGACTCTGCCGATCCTCGTCACAACTTTGATACAGATCCAGATAATCACTCATTTTCTTGGCAGTCAAAAGAAAATCCGTCCCATTTTCCTGCACGGATAGAAAGGGGGATTTTTCAGAATAATCATTACTGACAGCCGGATAGATCAGGATCTGCCTCTGGGGTACGAATTCTTTTCTGTCCCTTGCCATCTGGCAGATCGCTGCCGTCAGATTGCCTCCGGCACTGTCTCCGATAATTGTAATTCGCTCAGGGTCAACATTTAAAATCATGCGGTTCTGATAGACTGCCTTAACTACTGCATAGCAATCCATAAGCCCGATAGGAAAACGATGTTCCGGCGCAAGCCTGTATTCAATCGATACAACTACATGACCGGTACTTTTCGCCATACGGGCGCAAACACGGTTATAATTCTCAACGCTTTCCGTAACCCATCCGCCGCCATGAATGAAAATCAGAACCGGGCAGGTGTTTCCTTTTGTTCCTTCCCCGGTCAGAATATCTTCATCCGGCATATAGATTCTGACCGGCACCTGATAATCACCATTGTATATCTTATCATCGATTGTCTTATAGAAAATCTTCAGCGGATCAATTGCCTTAAGATTAGCCATATGTCTGGCTGAATCTATTTCGATTCCTCCATAAGACAACGCTTTAAGTGCCAGTCTGAGCGGTTTATTTATCGTCATTCTATTCTCCTTTGGTATTCAGCTGTCCTTTTACCAGAAGCAGATTAAAGCCCATTGGATTTAAGACAATTCCCTTTGCCTGCTCCACAACTACTTTATTCAGATTCTGGAAAGGCATTGCAATAGCCCTGAATTTCTTTTCTTTATTAAATTTATGGAATTCTCCGGGGTCTGTGAATACCGGCTGGTAAACATCGCCATTCTCGTATTTTACAAATGGTACCATAATATTTTTATTATCTCTGGTCAGTTCTTTTGGCTCTTCTTCGCCTTCATTTAATTCCTTGAATTGAATCGGCACCAGATAGTTGCCTCTTCTTATATTAACCAGCATTTCTTCTTCTAATTCCCGTAATCCCTGTTTTTCTTCTTTTTCAACAGGTCTTCTCAGTTCCTGCATGAAATAAAGAGCTGTCAGCTGCAGTTCCGGATTCAATACCGGTATTTTTTCTTTTGGAGCATTGGTATAGTCCGGTTTCTTACATAATTCTTCCAATTGGATTTCAAGAGAATTCACTCCACGGTCAATTACAACTGCATTTGCTCCCATTGGGAATAAATTTATGTAAAAACCAAGGAACTGGTCCTTATTGAATTTAATAATCTGTACCGGTTTCTTTTCCTCATTTAATTTTGCTGCTTCCCGTTGAGCAAACTGCTCTCTGGAGAATATAAAAATCTGGTCATTAAATGTATCTTCATCGCAATGAATATAAGGCATGTTGGTTCCCTTGGAAAATAAAACAAACATCTCTTCTAATACTTTCAGTTTTTCCAAAACTACATTATAGAGAAACTTGGATTTTGTCTCAAAAAACTTAAATGCATTTTCATCTTCTTTATTCTGTTCCATTAAAGATCTGCCGGTCTGGCATAAAATGATAATCTCCTGCATATCCAGCTCTTTATATTTTTCAACCTGAAAGTCATTGCTGACTAATAATTTCTTAAGTTCCTGTTGTCTTTCCTCAGTCATAGTTTTTCCCCTTGCATTTTATTTTATGTGAACATATGCATTTATTATACACTACCATTATAAAAAAGTCAGCACTTATTTGGGGGTTTTGTGGTGGAAAATGGGAATAAAGATATCTTCTATCGAAATTATAAATATAAGTTTGACGGAGATCCTTGCATATTATGACAGAAATTCTATTCATTTTCACTACTTTATAATTCCCTGCATATTTAATAGTACATTGATAATATTTGTTTTTTTATTGATGTAACAAAAAATGTATTAAAGGAGTGATAGATATGTATAACGATAATCAGCTGTATGGCATTGATTTACTGCAGGATGCGGGACCCACCGGGCCAACCGGGCCTACAGGGCCGACTGGTCCCACCGGCGCAGATGGAAGTGTAGGTCCTACCGGCGCTACCGGAGCTACCGGTGCGAATGGCTTAACCGGACCCACTGGTGCCAGAGGTGCTACAGGAGCAAACGGCGCTACCGGCAGTACCGGGCCAACCGGCAGCACGGGTGCCACAGGCGCGAATGGTTCTACCGGACCCACTGGAGTTACCGGACCTACCGGCGCGAATGGGATCACTGGTCCTACCGGCGCAAGCGGCGCTACCGGACCCAACGGAGCTACCGGTGCCACCGGTGCGATGGGCAACACAGGGGCTACCGGCGCGAATGGTTCCACCGGACCTACCGGGGTTACCGGAGCTACCGGTGCGAATGGGATCACTGGTCCCACTGGTGCAAGTGGCGCTACCGGACCAAATGGAGCCACCGGAAGCACAGGACCGCGTGGTAATACAGGTGTTACCGGCGCAAACGGTACTACCGGACCCACAGGTGCTGCTGGCGCTACTGGTGCAAACGGAATCACGGGTCCCACCGGAGCTGTGGGTTCTACCGGTGCTGCCGGAAACACCGGGGCTACCGGGGCAATCGGAGCTACCGGGCCTACAGGCGCTAACGGCGCTGCCGGAATAACGGGTGCCACAGGGGCTACCGGCGCTAACGGAATTACCGGACCCACAGGTTCTAACGGTGCCACGGGAGCTACCGGCGCTGCCGGTAGTACCGGACCTATTGGGGCTACCGGACCAACCGGGGCAGACGGAATCACCGGACCAACAGGCGCTACCGGTTCAACGGGGTCTACCGGGGCAGATGGGGCTGCCGGGCCTACCGGACCAAGCGGCGCTACCGGCGCTACCGGACCCGATGGTCCTGTCGGGCCTACCGGCTTAACAGGCGCTACCGGCGCAAATGGTGCTACCGGCGCCACCGGACCCGATGGGGCTACCGGACCGACCGGAGCAGACGGTCTTGAGGGTCCTACCGGTACTGCATGATTCGTACAACTGCATTCAAGCTATTGTTCCCTTAAAACATATTCTAACAATCCCTCACAGCCTTCGTAAATATCTTCATAAGTCCGGTCAAAATTACCGGTATACCAGGGATCCGCAATGTCTCCGGGATTGTTAGTAAAGTCCAGGAGCTTAAATACCTTATTATCCCTGTCTTCTCCCATAATCCGAATCATATTCCGGATATTAGCCTGCTCCATTCCGATGATATAATCATATTTCTGATAATCATTCCCGGTCAGGCGTATAGCTCTTTTCCCATCTGCAGAAATATTGTACTGCTTTAATTTCTTCCTTGTTCCGGGGTGAACCGGATTTCCAATTTCTTCGCTGCTGGTTGCAGCTGAGTCAATGATGAATAAATCACTGAGACCTCTTTTTTTTACCATATCTTTGAAAACAAATTCTGCCATGGGGGATCTGCAGATGTTGCCAAGGCAGACGAATAGGATTTTTATCATACTCTTGTAACTCCTTATATCTTCGTTTTTCCTTGTTTTTAAAGGGTTTTTACAAATTATATTTTTCTTTCCATTTATATATCTTCTTATAATTACATATTTAAGTAGTCAAAAGTTGTATAATAAATGATAAAAATTCATCTTACTTAACAACCATGTGAAATATGAATCAAGCTAGACAATATCTACATGTTATTATTTTAATTTTAGATATTGCGCACTAACCCTTTTTTAAAATCCAGTATCTATTTCTTCTTCAATGCTTAGCACGGTTAAGTCAACTGGCAATCCACTTATTGTTTCTAACGTAGAACTAATAATATTTATAACATTTAAGATTTTATTTGAATCCTTTGAATAAATAAGCAAAATATCAATATCATTTGGAATCCTATTTGCATTTAATATTGATCCAAGCAAATATATATTATAAAAAGAATCAAACAACGTTATATTCTGCTTGATAAATTCGGAAATATTATGCAAAATTCAGACTCCCCAATCGTACTTTAGCACGCCCAAAACAATTATATTCAAAATATAACTGTCTTAATCTTGGGGTATCATTCAAAAAAACTTTACTTATTTTTCCATCGTCTTACAATTTGAATAAAAGGATTATCAATTCCCAGTCCTTACCGGGTTCATCATAGTATCTCTTATACGAATCAACTCTCCTTAATTAATGCAAGGGATTTCTTCTCCTGTTTTCTGGTCATCTACTACCATGGGAGACGCTGGTCAGAGAAACATGCGGATGGTTTGGATCGTACATCATAAATGCTTTAGTTTATGCTAAGTTGCTTCTCTAGCCACGAAATCACAATTCCACAATAAGGTGTGAGCATCTTTTGTTCTGCATACCTTTTATACACACTCTCTAATACTGCCAAATATGTATCATGGCTCCTATTTCCACACATATTCCTAATCTCACGTTTTGCCTGAATCAATACATTTTTTCTGTTCTCTGGCAGTGATCTGGCTTTACAATTTAGATTGAGTGTCTTTTCTACATCTTTTCTTATCTCTGCATCCAATGAGGTAATATAACCATCTGATGTATAGCGGATTTTTCTAATCGAGTAAATGTCACGAGGATCTACGGTCAACGGAATATTTCCTCTGTGGGCATCACAGGTCTTGTCTTCCTCTTTTACTCCTGGATGAAGGCTATTTCCATAGCATACTCCCAGCATACTTTTATAGTCCAATGTATTCGTTGCATCATATGTTCCGCTCTTGGGATGTCTGGCGCTGTAATGTTCAATTCTTACGTCTTCCGGCGCCTTAAGCTTACACATGCAATACGCACACAATCCTTTTTGTTCCCACCACATTTGTCTACGAATATCTTCACGTGGTTTCGACGGCAAATCTTCATAACATGCTTCTTGATTACTTTTCCTATACTGTAATAGACTATTCGGTTCCTTTTCTTTCCGAATTAATATCACTGTGATTCCTCCTGCATTTTCTCAAAATCCAACGTTACTCTTGCACCGCTTATTTCAGGATCGCTATTTCCTATGATTTCTTCTAATCGGTTTAACAATTCCTCCGCTTTTATTACTTCTTCTCTGTCAATGGCCTGATAGAAATCTGACAACAACTGCTGAACATCCGCTGGACGTTCCCCAACTCCCATCACTTCTCTCAAAATAGAATTTGCATCTCTTCCATAGGTCTGCTCTACAGGCATATAAACTTTACTATTATCAAGAATCCGAATGCGCTCCTTCTCAACAGAATTTATGACCGCCGGAGCGTGTGAAGTAATTATAAACTGCACTTTTGGAAATACACTCTGCAGATCTTTTAATATTGTCTGCTGCCACTCGGGATGAAGATGCAGGTCAATCTCATCAATTAAAATAATACCTGGAGTTTCCGCCAGTACCTGCTCTCCCAGCTGAGGGTTCAGTACTGCCATTCGGTAAGCTATATCACTAATCATACTTAATGTATTCTTATATCCATCACTCATCTCATTAAGTGCAAATCTACATTTTTCTCCGGCATCATTTGTATATTCCATTATGATCCGATGTGAGTCAAGATCAAAGGAGATAGTAGGATCTTTAGCTCCACTAATTTCCCGGAAACATTTACAGACAGCTTCTTCCACTACTTTTAATTGTGTTATTTTTTCTACGCTGCCAGTCTTTTGCTGATTCTGCAGGCTTTTCAATGTCATTTTTTCAAACCAGTTCAGCATCATTTTTTCATTTGACTCAGCTGCCATACAGTCCAGGTATCCCACCTGCCGACTAAACTTTTGAAGGGCTTTTAAATTTCTCTTCTCTTTTTTCTGGGCATAAAGCCTGCCTGTTCCATAATAGGATAATATAGGCAGAACAATATGCGCATCTCCCAGCATAATCTGTTTCTGCATCTGCTCTGCAATATTAATGATCTCATGGGCATCCTTTAATGTCGTTTTTCCTCCGGCAGAATTTAATGAACGTGTCCATATTACGTTCTTTTTACCGTTACATATACCATAGCCTGTAATTTCTACCGGAAACTGGTGCTGTGAATCAATAATGCCATCTAATTCATAAAAATTATATCTCGCATCCTCTTTATGAATATTCCTGCTCACAGTTCCTTCAATACCACATAAAAAAGAGCTGATTGCTATCGCTATTGCATCTAGTATCGTGGATTTCCCTGCCCCATTCTTTCCGACAAACAATGTTAAATGATTATCTAAATTAATATCTGTATCCTCAAAACATCTATAATTTCTAATGTGGAGCGTATTCAATACCATTCTCTGCACCGCCTCGCTTCTTATATTCGTGATTTTTCTTTTCAGATTACTTTTCTATTATATCCAATAACTGTCATGCTAGCAAGGACTTAAATTCCTATTCAAAGTGAATTTATTCCCTTTTGCCCATATTTTAATCAAGGGGTTTGTAATACGTTTACGCACAGCCTGCAGAAAGCATTTTTTACCCTTGCTACTTGCTACTACTATATCTCATCATATTTCAAATTTTTCCCTCTAATCTTTTCCACCGGATACTTCTCGCCATTCTTCTGAATCTTATTCTCTAAAATAACCCCCAGATCTATATGGTTCATCTGGGCAAACCGCAGAATAAAAAACAAAGTATCCGCCAATTCCTCTTCTATATGCTCTCTCTTTGACTGATCTGTGAAGAATTGACTCATTTCTTTCTCTGATTTAAACCGAAAAATATCAAGCAGTTCATTTGCTTCAGTAGAAATTCCGATGGCTAGGTCTTTGGGATTATGAAACTGGTCCCAATCCCGTTCTTCACAAAAATTTTTAACTTTTTCCATTAATTCTTTTACTGTATTTTCATTCATATTCTATCCTCACTAAATAGCGGCTGCAGCTTCTTTCAGCGCTTTTCTCAGTTCAGCGTCACAGGCGTAAATATAAAGTCCATTTACACCACGTGTCATCAGCACTCTTACCTCATGTTGTATTAATATCTCACCAAACTTTTCTTTTGTTCCGTCTGATAAGGTACGATTTTGAATAGCTTTTGCATTATGACTTTCCACCGGATCAAATATAATTTTTCCATTGCGGTATTTTACAGACGGTCCTAATATTACACCTGCATAATTTAAGTCAAACCCCTGAATGGTAAAAGTAGATCCCACCTCGTTTACCGTCTGCGGCTGTTCCGCCCAGGACAATGATTTGATTTTCTTCTTTTGTTTCCGGTCCAGTTCTTTTTCCAACTCATAATTCCAGGGCTTATGCCAGTTTCCAATGCTAACCTCCCAATATTTCCGTAACCTGTCTTTTGCCCAGTCTTTTGCCCGGTTTTTAGCGCTGTATTCCCAGTCATACGTAGCAATCATTCTGGAGAGTGCACAGTCTTTTGTAGATATCTTCCTCTTTATCTCCAATTCAAGTTCCACCGGCTGGTCAAAAATTTTAATCTCATAGCCGGTTTTGTCAGCTGGAATCTTATTCAGTTTCCGGGATTTCGTAAAAGCATCAATCCAATTTACGGTTGCTTTATCCGCTGATATTCTTAACTGATTCTTTAACTCCATATAATTATGGTTTTGTTTCGCCAGCGTTTTAAAATGATCCAGTACCTGAGCTTCCCAAAGCTGCTCTGTTGTCAGTATCTGGTTTTCATCAAACATGACCACCGTCACTTTAGCTCTGTCAATAATATCCTGCAATTGATTTTTTCCCCGATAGGATTGCTTGCCCTGGGTTAATAATAAATGTGCTTCATCTATAAATGCCACATCCACCGGATCTTCCGTTGTATGGTGATTAATAAATGTTGTGGGTTTGCATACAAATTTATCCGTTATGCCAAGTTTCTTTGCAATCTGCTCATATACCGTTATCTGCTCAGTATGGTTTACCATCATATAGCATTGTAATTGATCCATGCCCAGATCCCCTGCTTTTGTAATCAAATCATAAAAGGTACTGCTGTTTAACACGGTCTTTCCGGTTCCCGCTTCCCCTTCAATAAATATCAGTTGTTTTGTCTGATTCCCCTGCATTGCACGAATCACCTTTTGGATAATTAATTCTTTTGCCTGCAATTGCTCCGGTGTCATTTTATGCAACGGAGATGCCTTAAATATAGCTGAATCTTTAATTTCTGTTTCTGTTGGAAACAGATTCGGATCCTCTTTTCTTAATTTACTCCATATATTATGGAAGATAACATCCAGTTCCTCAACTGTATAGTACTTATTTTGGGGATTTTCATTTTGATTATGTACTTTTTTAACATGCTCTATGCTCATCATATAATGCATCAACCGGTTTTCAATATCAAGGGTCAGAGATTTATTAAAATGCTCATGACCAATCAAAAACAGCCTTGCTCTGTTCTTATGCAGCTGGTATTGCCATTTCTTTTTATCATTTGCTTCCTTATAATGCTGTTTTGTTCTCTGAATTACATTATTTGATTCCCCTATATAGACTTCATAATCATTTGATTCCTGCCAGTTATGGATATAAACAGTTGGATAATTCAATATGAGCTCCTGCACCTTTTCCGATTCGGCAGTCTGCAGTCTCTCTTCAAATTCTTTTAATGAAGCATCATTATCCTCAATTTGAAATATAATTGGTTTAAGATTTTCAATTTTTGTCATAATCGTACCTCCATATACTGCCGAAACAGAACATTTATCCATATATTACCACATAATCATTGAAAATTCATTTCTTTTCTCACCTTTTCGGAAACATCAATTCCACAAAATAAAATCTCCCCATAAAACTTCCCATTCGTTTCTATTCACTCATTCACAAAGATTTTATGCTCAAATACAACACACGCCCCACCGGATTTCAGGTTACCGATTTTAATAGTTCCACCGAGTAGCTCCACTAACTGCCTGGCGATATACAATCCCAGACCGGAATGTCCGTCTTTGGTTTGCCGGGCTTTATCGCCTCTGTAAAATTTTTCAAATACTTTTTGTGTGTCTTCCGTACTGAATCCTATACCTGTATCACTGATTTCATATGAGATACATTGATCTACAGCATTTACCGTTATTGTTATTCTCCCTCCCGTTGGGGTATACTGCAGACTGTTCGATAAAATATTATCCAGTATTCTCTCCAGTTTGCCGGGATCTGTTAAAAACGGGTCCGGTATATCTCCTTTGATATTTAATTGGATGGAGATATCCTTTCTCTCCGCCTGGACTTCATAATCATGTACTTTCTGCTCCATAAATTCAGGCAGATTTACCGGAATCAGATGGAGCTGGACAGATGATCTTTCAAGATCCGAGGTATATTGCATTTGCTGTACCAGTGAGACACTTTTTTCTATATTTTCTTCGATAACGTTAAGGTATTGCAGCTGTTCCTCATTCACTTTTGTATCATCAATCAACGCTTCTGCGTATGCCTTTATCACAGACAGCGGCGATTTCAGGTCATGTGCCAATGACTCCACCATTTCTACCCGTTCCTGTTCCATCCTCCACTGGGCTGACAGGGATTTTTTCAGTTCATCTTTCATTTCCATAAAAGCAGTGCAAAGTTCACCCAGCTCGTTATCGGAATGATAATCGATTTCAAAATCCAGATTTTTATTTTTTATCTGACGGGAGCCTTCTTTTAAAAGCTGCAGGGGACTGGTTATATTTTTCGTCAGTCTCCTGGAAAACAGAATAATACATGCTATGAAATAGAACACTGGTGAGAAAGCCACAAGGATAATTGCATAGTTTAGCCATTCATTCCCTTTATTTACAGCAGATAAGCTTAATTGATAGGCGAGGGAAACTGCTCCTTGTATTTTTCCGTCATCGCCAATAACCGGTACTATACGAACATAATTTCCGGAGATGAGCAGCGTCATATTCAGGTTGTCATAGAGCTCTTCTTTCGTTTCAAAAAGCCGGTCAGGATATGTGCCATATAAAATATTGCCTTCCCAATTTACTACCTGATAAGTAAGTCCGGTTTCCTGAATGATATTTTTCAGACCCTCTTCGCTGGATAAAGACAGAATATCTGCTTTTTTATCCCGAACATAGTCTGTTATTCTGGGAATTTGCTGTTCATAATAATCCTGTGGATTGATCTCATTGTTATTAACAGCCTGACGAAACAGCATTATTGCACCTGCATAGGTAAGCAATGATGCAATTAAACTGGTAACTACAATTAAAACCAGTGTGATACGGAATTGTGCTGCAAGTGACCGTTTTTTCATAGCGATTTCCCCTTCTACATTTTATTCCACTTATACCCAATTCCCCAAACCGTAGCGATATAAGGAATAGTAGGCGTGACAGCTGCAAACTTGGTGCGGATATTTTTAATCCTTTCAACTACCGTTGTATCATCTCCACACGAATCATATCCCCATACGTTTTCATAGATCTGTTCTCTTGAAAATACCTGCCCCGCATGGAGGGCAAGCAGTTCTACAATCTCATATTCTCTTTTTGTAAGGGAAATTTCCTCATTGCCAATGTGAACTGTCCGTCCCCGTAAATCCAGGGAGAGGCTGCCAAAATACAGTTTCGGACGCTTCTGCTCTGTATTGATATATTGAGACCGTTTTTCACGCCGTAAATTAGCTTCAATTCGCGCCATTAACTCCCTTAATCCAAAGGGCTTTGTGATATAATCATCCCCGCCAAGAGTCAGCCCCTTGATTTTATCAGTTTCCGATTGTTTGGCACTTAAAAATATAATCGGGCATAACACATCGTTTCGTATGGCATGGCAGACTTCAAAACCGTCCGCTTCCGGCATCATAATGTCCAGTATAATAAGATCCGGCTGTCTCTTTGCCAGTTCAATACCTCTCCTGCCGTCATCTGCAATCAGTACTTCATGCCCTTTTGACTTTAGTTTTTTCTCTAATAAAGCAGTCAATTCTCTTTCATCATCAATAATTAATATTTTACTCAATTTTACATCGCCTCCCATTCCAAAACGTTTAGGACAGGCTTTTAAAAGCCTGCCCATATAGTATCCGCCAATTTTCCCTATTGGTCAAGTTTATGAAAAAGTTGGTAATCACTACTTACCGTATTTGGCAGTTATTCCCTTAATTCTCTGCCATCCCATCTATTAAACCAGATAATTCCGCCAGCCAGAAAAATAAAAAGCCCGAATGCGGTCAGGATAAGTTCTAATATTAATATTCCGCTCCCGGAAATATTTGCAGTTGAAGACCCGGTCTGAAAACAAACTGCCGGCAGCATTGCCATTTTTACCGGCCAGGACCAGGGAATGATCATCCAGATTTTCCCTCCAAGACCGGTTGCCCCGATCAAAGCAGCCATCAGGATTCCACCCATGCTGATTCCGATAGATGCCCCCATTCCCCACAGCAGGCTTACCCACAAATGTATGGACAGTACAGGAAGTGCACCAACTACAGCAAGAAGTGCCGCAGATATAAATAAAAAAATATTACCTCCATCAGATATAACCACCTTCATTCCGATACAGAGAATAAGTATCGCAATAAATGTGCAGCACGTCAGGCAGAAAATTAACATCAGAAACTTACCAATATACAACTTCATTCTGGAAATATGATTGTTCAAAAAACCGGTAAAACTTCCTGCCAGTTCTTCCTCTTGTATCATAAATCCTGACAGAACACCCGCCCCTACCGGAATAATCATTGCCGTCCACACAACAAAAAAACCTTCATAAACAAACTCAGATGTAACGCCACTGCGGATTGACAGATAGGCAACTATGCAAAGGGCAACGATTACAGGCATACAAAAAGTAATCCATCGAATCGCTGTTCGTTTTGTTTTCAACCATTCTGATAATAATAATCTGATCAATGTATTTCCCTCCTTCTAAACCAAACGCCTGAAATTACAGTTATGATAATTAACAGAATTACGGACACAGCAATTCCAACAGGGATTACAGAGCTGTTCAGCAGCGGATTACCGGATTTCAATTCAGTACCGTTGGGATGAACCCCAATAATCGGACACATTAACCTCGTTGCCCAGGACCAGGGTACCAGAAACCAGTAAGACTGCGGTGCTGCCATTACCCCTGCTATCATCCCTGCAAACGCAACTCCCATGCTGAAAAGTATTCCCTTCCAGGCAGCCGCCCATAGCTGTATGGGAATCAGCACAAGAGATACCAGCCAGCATACCAGACAACCGGTTATCATCTGGTATATGGGTATCTCACCTTTTGAGGAGAACAGTCCGGAAATTATAATGGAAAAAAACAGAACCAGTGCTGATAACAGGCTGTGAATTGCCATGGCTGCCACCTTATGTACCCAGACAGCCTTCGGCGAGATATCATGTACCAGAAGTGCGCGGTAATCTCCGGCTTTCTTTTCCTGAGCGGCTGCCATGCCGGCAAATAGTCCCATACCAAGGGGCAGGAATATCAATGGCCACCAGTTAAATACTAAAACCATAATACCTCTCCATGAGTTGGAAAGGGTCGGGACCAGCATTCTGATCACTAAGGAATAGAGTGCAAAAAACAAAGGTATCCATACAATCAGTTTTCTCATAAATGTTCTTTTGTATTTTAACATTTCCGATTTTAAACCATTCATCCTGCTTTTCCCCCTTTGATAATTACATCCGTAAAAAACGCTTCCAGATCTTCATTGGGATTAGGCACACCCTGAAATAAAAGCCTTCCTCCGCTGATAATCCCGATTTCATCAACAACCTGGGCAACTTCCGATAAGATATGACTGGATAGAATTACCGTAATTCCCTTTTCCGGCAAAGAAGAAATAAATTCACGTAATTCCTGAATGCCAAAAGGGTCAAGCCCATTGGTAGGTTCATCCAGAATGAGTAATTCCGGATTATTAAGCAGGGCTATCGCGATTCCGAGCCGCTGTTTCATTCCCATTGAAAACTGTGATGCTTTCTTTTTTTGGTATCTTTAAGATCAACCGTTTTCAGTACTTCGGGAATTCTTTCATTTGGGATTCCCAGAAGCCTTGTATGCACCAGTAAATTTTCCTCTGCTGTAAGATTTCCATATAGAGCGGGTGCCTCTATCAAAGAACCTATTTTTGCAAGAGATTCCCGTTTCCAGGGTTTTCCCTTAAAGATAATCTGCCCTTCCGTAGGTCTGAGAAGCCCAACAATCATTTTAAGGGTTGTGGATTTCCCTGCACCATTGGGACCAAGAAGCCCATAGATACTATTTTGCTCAATTTGCAGCGAAATTTGGTTGGCTGCCATTTGCTCTCCAAATTTTTTTGATAAATTTTTTGTTTCCAATATCATTTTTCCCATATCTAACCGTCCTTTCCTGTAATAGTTCCAAGTCATGTTCCTGTCTATTACAGAAATGATCTTAGCATATAAAAATAACGTTTCTATAACGCGTATCAATTTTAATTTCCACGGACAACGTAATGGTAAGGTCCGGTAAATTTCTGCAAAGTAAAAAGCACATCCGCTCAGACGTGCTTTCTAAAAAATGTTTCTTATTCTTCATTCATTTTCATTTTGCTTTAAGCAATTCCCTTATCCACAGGTGCCATGAGTACTTTTCCCGTGCCACGGTAAACATTCACAAGTCCTTCACCTGATGCAGCTGAACCGATCAGTGTTTTTCCGGAACGCTCAACTGTAAAATCCAGGCTGCCGCTCCATGCTATCGCCATGTTCCCGTCAATTTTCAGTACATCATTATTTAAAGTAATCTCAATCAGTTCTTCCCGGGGAGACGGAGATTCCAGGCATAACACACCGGCACCATTCACACTGAGGTTAAAAAGCCCTTCATTGCCGGCTACCGCTGAAGAAAGATTTGACCGCATTACTGCCTTATGTTTTAAATTAGAGTCGCAGGCAAGGAATAAACCGTCATCCAATACAATAGAACCATTCCAATCCTGCACATCGATCAGCAAAATATGTTTGTAAGTCGGCTCCAGCACTAAGGTGCCGTCTCCGGTATATTCCGGCTTAATTGCTGATTCACCGGTAACTTTTCCACGTACGGCTTTACTGAACAAATCACCCACGCCTTTAATTCCGGTTGTGGCATTTACATTACCAACCATCCACTGCATTGCTCCTGCCTGAAGTGTAATATTGGCTTTGGTCATATCACAGATTACCTGTCTCTTGCGAATATTCATTGCATTGCAGAAATATGCTCTCTGTGCGTCTGAAGGCATTACGCTTAAATCACGTTCATACTCTATTACGGTAAAAGGTCCCATAGATTCCAGTGTGTTAATATCATCATTTTCTGTTAAATTCGAAATACGGTACATATTAAATCCTCCTGATCTTCTTTTTACTGAATTATCTTGTTATTGATTATAACAAATTTCGACCTGAAATACAATTCATTTATTGTGCACATTGATGAAACTTAAAAGAAAAAAATCGCTATATCTCAGCTTATATGCTTATCCCATCCATTTTATGTATCGGTATTCTAATTTAGAAGTTCATAATCTATCTTTACCTGCTCCTGCTCTTCCAGAAGCGCAATCAATAGTTGAAAGACGCTCTCTGCTTCCGGCAGTTTTATTTTCTGCCTACCTGCAGCTGACCGTTCTTCGTCTGAACGGTCTGCTCCTTGCATTTCTGCTCCAGTCACTTCCTCTTCCAGTTTTCTATATTCCGGTTTTTCCATATTCCTGCAGCCTTTCTGTACCTCATCCATATAAACTATGCTTCACCCTTTATCCTGCTACATCACATCAGGGCTCATAATCCATTGCCATTTCTCATAAATTGCTTAACATAAGGAGGGATACAAAATGTTGCCAGAAATATTAGAATACTCATCCCAGCCTGTCACACGCTGCGCACTTTATATCCGGGTATCTTCATCCGAACAGGCAATGCACGGAAAATCCCTGGAAGCCCAAAGAATGTATCTGGAAGAACATGCCGTTAAAAATTCTTATAAAATTGCAGGTATATATGCGGATGAGGGGAAAACAGCCAGGAAGGAATTAAAAAAAAGAAAAGCGATCCATGCCCTGCTGGAATCGGTAAAAAGAGACGAGATCGATGTAATATTATTCTGGAAAATGGACAGATGGTTCCGAAACGTATCCGACTTTTATAAAGTACAGGAGGTTTTAGACCAACACCATGTGAAATGGTTTGCAGTTGCCGAACCAAACATGAACCTGGATACCCGGGATGGACGTTTAAATCTGAATATTATGCTATCTATCGGTCAAAATGAGGTGGATACCACATCCGAAAGAATAAAATTTGTAAATGAAGCTTCCATCTCCCAGGGCAGATTAATATTTGGAAAATGCTCCATGCCCTATGGATATACATCACAAAACATAAATGGAATTAAGAAAATGGTAATTGATAAAGAAAAAGAGGCAATTGTCCATGAATGGGCACGATTTTTTCTGATGTCGCAAAGCAAACGCTCCACGGCTGAACACATCCGCACAAATTTTGATGAAAACTTTACCTATGATATCATGAACAGTATGTTGAAAAGTGAATTCTATATTGGTAAATACAGAGATAACACCACATACTGTGAACCCTACTTTTCATCCCAAACATGGGATATAATTCAGAAAGCAGCAAACCGGAATGTAAGAAAGCCAACCGGAGAAAGAGTATACCTTTTTACTGGATTGATTAAATGCCCCTATTGCGGAAGATCATTGTCTGCATCCTATTCTACTAGAGTTCTGTATAAAAAAACTGGTGCCAGAAAAACATATATTTACTACCGCTGCTCCTATGGAACAAATAATAAACTGCACAAGATTAACCCGCTGAATGAAATTAAAATAGAAAATTATTTACTGGAATACTTACTTAAGGAATATGCCAGATACAAAACCAGATGTATTAGAATTGATGAAATAAAAAAATCAAAACCAATTGGTACTCCGGATAAAATAAAAAAGGAAATAGAACGATTAAATTTTCTCTTTCAAAAAAGCCGAATCGGTCTGGAAAAATATGAAAATGAATATAACAATCTGACCCGGCAACTGCATGAAACAGAGTCCGTCTCCACTAAATCGCAACAAAAAAAGGATCTGTCCGAATTAGAAACTGTTATAAACTGCGGTTTTCATGAAATCTATAGAAGGCTGGGCAGGCAGGGAAAGCAGCGTTTCTGGCATCATATTATTAAAAAAATTAATGTGAACCAAAAAAATGAAATCGTATCTGTTGAATTCAATTATTTTTGATTGTGTTGTACGAATCCGGGAGTACCTACCGGGCCTACTGGTAATACGGGCGCAGACGGAGCTACAGGACCCACAGGAGCTGCCGGGGCCACCGGCGCTGATGGCGCTGTGGGCGCTACCGGACCGACCGGAAATACAGGACCTGCAGGCGAAACTGGCGCCACAGGACCTACCGGAGCCACAGGCGCTGGCGGAGCCACCGGAGTTACCGGCGCTACCGGAAGTACCGGGGCCACTGGAATTACCGGCGATACAGGCGCTACCGGCGCAGTCGGACCTACCGGCGCTACCGGGGCTGATGGGGTTACCGGTGTTACGGGCACTACCGGGGCTACCGGCGCTGACGGAGCGGACGGACCGACCGGCGCTACCGGGGCTACCGGCGCTAATGGAATCACCGGGGCTACCGGACCTATTGGTGCCACCGGACCGACCGGGGCTGATGGCACCGCCGGTGCTACGGGAGCAACAGGTGCTACCGGCGCTAATGGAATCACTGGGCCTACCGGCGCTGCAGGCCAGGCAGGAGCTACGGGAAGTACCGGGGCTACCGGGGCAGTAGGTCCCACCGGGCCAACCGGGGCAGATGGTCCTGCAGGCGCTACCGGGGCTACCGGCGCTACCGGAGCAAACGGGGCCACCGGACCGACGGGCGCCGTTGGTGCCACAGGGCCGACCGGAACCGCAGGAACAAATGGAAATACCGGAGCTACCGGCGCTGCAGGCGCAACTGGTGCTACGGGTGCTACCGGACCTTCTCCTACCCAGACAAATGCAAGATATACGGTAACCTCTTCATCTTTAACAAATAATGCAGCGATTGCTTTTGGTGTTGTTTTCAATAACGGCACCAACATCACCGCACCTACAACTACTACGTTTCAGTTAGCAGCAGGTCATGTTTATTCCGTATCCTATATTGTGAATGCCACCGTAACTTTAGCTGGATTTATCGGAGTAACACCACAGGTAAACGGTGCTGCACAGACCGACTTTGTGACAAACAGCACCTCCACACTATCTGCGACAAACCCTGGCGTATCGGGAACTTTCCTTATTAATGCCACTGCAGCTACAACACTGAGCTTTTTATTTAATTCCTCTCTGACAGCTACCGCTCCACATGGTGCAGTATCGATCGTAGAGTTATCATAATCGCTTTTTAAGCAGAAAGGGAGCTGAATCACAGATGGGTAACCATCTATGACTCAGCCCCTTATTTTTCCTGCATCAGATCATCACGCGGAAGGGTCCCAGAACTACTCCCAGCACCTTCCAGATCACTTTCTTAATAAAAGGAACCTCCGCCACTTTTACATGTGCCGGTGTCTCATAAGTATCTTCATCTATGACTTTTCTGGCATCCTGCTGCAGTTTGTCCATATAACCCTCTAATTGTTTGTTTAGCTCTTTGCTGTCTACAACCAGCATCAATTCCGTATCCACATAAGTGCTTCGAAGATCCAGATTATAAGATCCTACAATCGAGATATCATCATCAATTAAGATGGATTTCCCATGATAAGACACACCCCCGTCATATTCATAGATCTGCACTCCGGTATCAATGATCTTTCCTTTATTTTTCAGATAATCCGATGAAGCAACAATATTATCACCGTTTTCCACCGAATTGATCAGCATGGTGAAATCAACGCCGGTTTCACTGATTTCTTTCATACCCTGGTACATATCGTTACTTAAGACAGCGTATGGGGTATGTAATACCACCCGCTCTTTTGCATGTGCCATCAATTGCTGCATTTCATACCATGCAGTGGGTTCTTTTCCATAGATATCTTTGGGGTTGGAAACCAGTGTTGCCTTATTAGTGGGAACCGTCACCTTATCAAAATAATCATCTTTAACAAATAACTCCGGTTTTTCTTTTTTTATTTCCCGGTAATGCTGTTTTAAGGACTCCACCTCGGCCTTTACACCGTCTTTTTCCTGAAGCCTGCTGTCGGAATGGAAGACTCTGCAGTACTTGTAATCCCACATTTCATTAAAATAGGACTCCAGTTCAAACAGGGAACTTTCCTTAGTCCGGTCCGTCCCTGCCGCTGTATTATAAATAAAAACTTCCCGGTCCAGGCTCTTGTCATCTTCGATATAGTTTCCAAGGAAATAGTCAAATGTATTTCTGCCGCCTAAAAGGTAATACTGATCGTCAACAATCAAATATTTATCATGCATTCTTCCATGAAATGTCCAGGGCTTTACCGGGTTTGGCATATTATAAATGCGCACCTCAATGTTGGGATGACTGGAAACCGCATAAAAAAGCTCTTTTCCCTCCATTCGGATTAAGCCGCTGATTCCATCTACCAGAATCTGAACTTTCACCCCACGGTCTGCCGCATTTAAGATCATCGCCAGTATATCTCTTGTGCTGTATCCCGGACGCATATCAAAGGTGGATAAAATAATCCGCTCCTTTGCCTGCTCAATCATCCTGATCCGCTCATCCAGAGCATCCATACTGTCTTCCACAATATATGCCCGGTCTACCGACAGGGTATCGGAATAATATTTATCTGCACTGGATCCCGCCTTATAGTCTGCACTGACTTTTTTCATTTCCAGAAAAGGTGCCAGCATTCCGATTACGAGATATAAAATAATGGCTATGATAGTAATGATAAGCCAGTGTCTTCTTAAATATGCCTTCATACTATGCTCCTTCTACCTTTACACATGCTCTATCTCCACTTTAGTTCCGCTGATACCGCTTTGTGCCGGACTGACAATCAGCCGTACCGGAACCCTTGCCTTTACTGATTCCACATGAGAGATGATTCCTACTTTCAGATGTTCATTGTGAATCCGCTCCAGGGATGTCATAACTACATCCAGAAGATTCTCGTCCAGGGAACCAAATCCTTCATCCAGGAAAAACAGTTCCAGCGGCGCTGTTCCCTTAAGCTGGATTTCTTCGGACAGGGATAAGGCAAGCGCTAAAGAAGTCACAAATGTCTCTCCGCCGGAAAGGGTTGCCGGAGCTCTTAACACCCCACCGTTTTTATTGTCCCGAATCACAAATTCTCCTTCCAGATTCGTTTCCAGCTCATAATTACCGTTTGTAATCTCTGACAGCCGTCTGGATGCACTTCTGGAAATATACTTCAGGCGCTCTGCCGCCATATATTCTACAAACCGTTTTCCCCGGCTGACCCCTTTTAAATCCTCCAGAATACTGATCTGATGCTCCACGGCATCCAGTTCTTCCCTGAGCTTCTTCTTTTTCTCCAGATTGCCCTTAATACTTTTCACCTGCTGTTTCCATTCACCCAGCTGCTCCTTTTGTTTGTTCAGCGCAGCTTCAAGCCCCTGGCACTTCACATTTAATTCTTTTATTTCTGCTTCCGATACAGCTCTTCCACCCAGCTTTTCACCGGTTTCCTTTATCTTCAAAG
The DNA here is from genome assembly GCF_001029355.1 of Robinsoniella sp. RHS. NCBI lineage: Bacteria > Bacillati > Bacillota > Clostridia > Lachnospirales > Lachnospiraceae > Robinsoniella > Robinsoniella sp. RHS. The sequence continues at coordinate 57,068 of NZ_JNGB01000018.1, read as the reverse complement.
AACACTCTCTTAATTCATTATAATGATTATCAATAGACTTTTCAAACTCCTGATATTGCTTTTTGTCTAAAACAGCATTTTTCACTTCTTCCATATCTGCAAAGTTCAGACGGGCCATCTCTTGCTTTAAGCTCTCCTCCGATTTCACACGGGCATTCTTATTACCTTCAAGCTGCCCAAGCAATTGATCTGACTGCTGCTTTATCGACTGGCTTTCCTCCGTTGCCTGTTGAAATTCCAGTCTGTATCTCTCGTATTTCTCCAGCAGTGAAGAAAGTTCTTTTTCCAGTAATGTTACACAGGCTTCCGGATTCATTTCATTTCCGATTTTTTCTGCAACCTGCCTTTTCTTCTCCCGAATACTGCTCTCAAGAGGTATCAGCTCCAGCTGTATTTTATTTGCAGCTTCTTTACCTGTACTGATATTTGCCAGGATATTCTTCTGTAAATCCCGGTTTTCACTCAGTGACTGCCTTGCCCTTTGCAGCTGTTCTTCTCTTTCTTCCCTGTCTTTGTCAAGGCTCTGAATCCTTTTCTTTTCCTCTTTAAAATCCAGTATCCCCGTTTGTGACTGCAAATCCAGTAATAAGGCATTCTGATTTTCCCAGTCAGTCCCGGCTATTTTAATCTCTGCCTGCAGTTCCTCCTGCTGGCGGGACAGAAGATTTATAATACCTGCCTGGCTGTCCTTTTTCCGCTCCAGCATTTGGATTTCAGCATTGCATGTTTCCAGCATTTCCTCCAGATTTTCTACCTGGTTTTCTTCACCCGGCTGAAAGCCATCTGTCTGTTCAGTGTCTTTTCCCCACTCATGGTGTCTCCCACCGCATACAGGACAGGGCTCTCCTTCCTTCAGTTCTTTGCGAAGGAGTGCTATCTGCCTGTCTCTGATACCTTGCTTTAATTTTGTTAACTGTTCCGTAATCTGCTGTCTTTCCCTGAATTTTTTCTCTAATTTTTCGGAGAATTCATTTGCAGTAACTTCTTCTTTCTGAAGTTTTTTGATGCCGGCTGTCCGCTTATTTTCCTGGCTGTTCAGATCCTTTTTAGATTTATTTACGGATTCACTCTGATGAATACCATATTCAATCTGATCCCGGTAATCTGCCGTTACTTTTAACTCCAGAAGGCTCGTTTCCAGTTTATGAATATTCTGGCTTTCTGTTATTTCCTCCTGAATCAGATGTTCCTGTTTCTTTTCAAGATCTTTCAACTGTTCCTGCTGCATAGACAACTTCTTTTGAAGCTCCTGCTGCTGCTGCTGCATGCCCGGAAGTTCTTTCCACTGCTCCCATGCCTCTTTGGCACTCTGCAGCTTTAAGCGGATGCCGCTTTCCTGCTCTTCCCTCTGCCTTGCAATATTCTGAAATGATAATTCTTTCTTCTTTTTCCTTGCATTCGTCTCTTCCAGCCGGAGCTCCCACTCCCGGATCTGATCCTGCAGCATTCTTTCCTGTCTTGCCAGTTCCTCATAAGATACCAGCATGGGCGCTATACCCCCGGCTCGGTCTGCAGCTTTCCGTTTTTCTTCCCGCAGGGCTATTTTTTCTGACTGTTTTGTCAGTTCACCAAGCCTTTGTTCATGCACCTCCCGCTCTTTCATTAAAAAACGGACTGTCAGAAATTCCTGGTACGTTTCCCCCGTAATCCGAAACTCCTGTTCTGTCTTAGCCAGAAGCTGCTTTCCCTCTTCCAGCTGCCTGCTGCGCTGCTCCAGCAGTTCTTCACTGGCAAGAACATAGGCCTCCATCTGACCCTGGATATTCGACCGTTTTGCCCTCTCCTCATTTAAGGCACTGTTCAGCTTTTCCTCCAACCCTTTACCGTATTCTTCCAGACGGAACAGGCGCTCCAGAATTTCTCTTCTGTCCTTCCCGCTGACTTTTAGGAATTCACTGAATTTCCCCTGTGGAAGTACAACTGTCCGCATAAAATCATCAGCAGTTAGTCCGATAATATCCGCACAGGCACGATCCACTCCTTTCACGGTATCCTCTAATATTAATTCTTCCTCTGTAACATCCACCAGTTTACATTTCCCGGCTTTCGTTCCCTGGGTAGTCAGCTTAAATTCCCGTTCTACCCGGTAGCGCTTTGCCCTGACACCGGTAACCTGAAATTCATAGCTGACAGAAGCGCTCTGGCAGTTCTTGTTAATAAATTCATTTGTTCCACGGGACATGGCTTTTATTCCGTACAATGCCATAATCATCCCGTCCAGTATGGTAGATTTTCCGCTTCCCGTGGGACCGAAGATTCCAAAGAAGCCACGCTTGGCAAGCTCCGTAAAATCAATTGTCTGTTCTTCAACAAAGCTGTTCAGTCCCCGTATCTTAAGTCTGATCGGTCTCATGTTCCACATCCTTTCCCAATAACCCCAGCAATACCTCCATGGTTTCCTCCGGAGCCGGAACACCCCGTTCATGGAGATAAAATTCCTGGAACAGCTCATGAAACGGCCTCTCCCGATACCGGTATTCACCCTCTTCTCTTTGGGTCTCCGGAAAAATGGGATGTATCTCCAGGATATCTTCCTTTAACTGTTTCATCTGTTTGATCTCATCTTCCAGAATCGCCCGTCCCGTTTCAATCTCCAGATAAACCCAGCAGACTTTCTCTGCATTATCCTGGCACAGGGAAATCGCATCCGTTACACTTTTGCAGCGCCATACTTCAATGGGCTTATACTGTTTCAGAGGAATCGACGTGATCTTTGCTTCTCCATGGGCACTTACATCCACCAAAAGCACCTGCTTCTGATAGATCTCTTCCCCTCTGTGATATTGGAGGGGTGCCCCGCTGTAACGTGCAATGTGGTTTCCCGGCACTACCTGCGGTTTGTGAATATGTCCCAGCGCAATGTACTGGGCCTTTTCAGGGAAAATATCCCCGCCTACGATATAACTGCCGCCCAATTGAATGCTTCGCTCTGACCCGCCTTCCACACTGTTCATGACAAACAAATGAGATACGATAAGATTTACCGTATCTTCCCGAAAATGTCCTTCCAGAGAGGTAAAAAGCTGCTTCATCCGATCCCCATAGGTAAGCAGCCGCTGCTCATCCGTATCCATATCTCCATAGAGCACTTCATTTAATCTCTTTTCACTTGGAAACGGAATCGTCAGTATTACCGCCCTTTCCGCCCCCAGATCGATCTCTACATATCCCTCATTGGATTCCGTCACCTGATGTTGTCCATACCGCCCCGGAGAAATCACCGTTTTTGGCGTACCCACCATAATAATACCATGATCCATAGCCAGAGGCGTCGCTGCTACAAGCCGCTGTGGATTATCATGGTTTCCTGCAATGACCACCGTTATCCTTTTACCCTGACCTGATATCCTTTTCAAGGTATCGTAAAAAAGCTTCTCAGCGCGGGCGGACGGGTTGGCGGAATCATAGATATCACCCGCAATCAACACAATATCCGGGTTATTTTCTTCTACTATTTTCACAAAATCTTCCAGGAACAGTTCCTGTTCATCCAGCCGGCTTCTGCCCTCCAGATTTTTACCCAGATGCCAGTCGGCGGTGTGTAATATACGCATCCAATGCCCTCCTTTTTCCTGTGTAGTTATTATACTTCCCAAACCGGCAAATGTCAAAAAAACTGGATGCAGCAATTACGTTCATCAGAACACCATTAACACCCTTGCACCCCCAAGTCCCCTGGAATTACCCAGTTCAATCCGGCCCCCGTGTGCCTCGGTAACACTTTTTGCAATAAACAGTCCCATCCCATAATGAAGTTTTGAATTTCTGCTCTTATCACCCTGGTAAAATTGTTCAAAAGCCCGTTTGATCTCCTCCTCTGTAAATCCTCTGCCTGAATCCTCAATGCAGACTGCCAGATGATTGTCTTCTTCAAATCCACTGATCTTTATTTTTCCCCCATCCGGTGTGTATTCCACTGCATTGTCAAATGCATTCATGACTGCCCTGCAAAAAGCAGACTCATCCAAAGCCATTTGCTCCGGCAGATTCCTCAGGTCCACTTCTATCCCTATGGATTTCTCCAAAACCAGTATTTTTGCCTGAGATACCACTTCTTCCATCAAAACCTGCGGATTGGTCTCTTTTCGAAAAATTTCAAACTCCCTGCGGGCACTGTTAATATCCAGCAGCATACGGATATAACCCTGCATCTCTGCTGCACTATGCAGTATATTACCACTATACATCTGCTGTTCCTCATCCAGGTATGTCTCGGATAAAAGCTCTGCATTTCCCCGCAAAACAGTGAGCGGTGTTTTTAAGTCATGGCTTAATGCCGCCACCTGATCTCTTCTGCTCTCTTCCAGTTTCCACTGCTGTTCCAAAGAATCTTTCAGATTTTTCCGCAGTTTTGCAAAAGAATCCAGAACATTGCTGATTTCTTTAATATCAGAACTCTCCATCTCAAAATTAAGTTCTTCCATCCTTATTTGTTCCGTGGTCCGCTCCAGTACGGCAATCTCACGGGACAATAATTTTCCAAACCGCCTGGAGAGCCAGATAATGATCCCCAAAGTCAACAGTATAAATATAATTGCAAGACACACCAGCGGGTTTGGAAGATATTTTTGAAGCACCGGATTGGTAAAGCTCATGGCTATCTTATATAAGATAACGCAGGTTCCTCCAGTGACAGGTACCGTTTTAATAAAATAATCCCGAATGGTATTCGCTCCCTTTACAGCGTTGTCATAAGCCTCATCCTTTAAGTCTTCCTCTATACTTCCCTTTCTGAAAATGCCATCTTCATCATATATGCCATAGAGGCATCCCCTGGGAATAAAAGCGGATACATCTGTACTCTCTGCAATCTGATCCCTGTACGCCTCTATCTGGCGTTCATAATAGTTTGCCGGAAGCACACTTGTGCTGTATGCCAATGCCTGCAGAATCAGTATCACCACTCCTGCCGCCGCCAGTATTCCAAACCCGAGAAAGACCACATATCTTGTAAATATATTTGTTATTGTCGTCTTCTTTTTTAATCTCTCCATTTATATCCCATACCCCATACCGTTTCAATCGGACAGCAGCCATATTTAGACAGCTTGCCTCTGATATTCTTAATATGCTCCACAATTACCGCAATGTCACTCTCTTTATCGTAACCGAAGACCGCTTCGTATATCCGCTCTTTGGAAAAAACCTGTCCGTGGTTCAACGCAAGGTATTCACAAATCTCATATTCACTTTTCGTGAAAAGAATCTGGTTTTCCTGAAACCAGACTTCTTTTGCCTTCAGCTGGAATGTCAGCCCCGACAGATGAAAGGCATTTTTCTTCTGCCTGTGATCCCTTCTAATATGTGCTTCCACCCTAGCCCTCAGTTCTCCAATGCCAAAAGGTTTCGTAATGTAATCATCGCCTCCGATGCTAAGCCCGGTCATGAGGTCGGACTCCATGGTCTTAGCCGTCAGAAACAAGATTGGACAGTCCACTTTGTCCCGTATTTCCCGGCACAGGGTAAAACCATCTGTTCCCGGCATCATTACATCCAGTAATATCAAATCAAAATTATATTTTTTTATTTTCAATACTTCATCCGCACGGTCATATGCCGTGACATGGTGACCGGATTTTTCCAGCGCACTTTTAATAATCATAAGGATTCCTTTTTCGTCATCCACTGCTAAAATTTCTGCCATACCTGCTCCTCTAAGATGTACTCTTTCTGCCTTCAAAACGGGAAATAAACACCAGTGATATCAGAAATACAACCATAGTGGCAATGAACATCCCTGCCGGTTTTCCAGCGTCCAGAAACATTTCCATCTGCCCCTGTGGGTAGTATAACAAAAAATAATCACACAGTCTAGCCCCCCAGGAACAAGGTAAAAAGCCCCATATTCCATCACCAAGCCCGGTAAGCATCAGCGCTGTCACAAGGCATTCTACCACTGCAAGCCCCATAAGTGCGCCTCTCCCAAAACGTATCCCAACCATAAGATGAATCGTATACATAATTACCTGACAGCAAATTATGATTACCGCCGCCCATGCAAATAGAGAAAAATCAACCTGACCTGTTCCCGGCAGAGAACGAAATCCCAGCCAGAAGGTTCCAATTGTAAAAACAGCTACTGCCATACCGGATAAAAACAGCATAATAAATTTACTGATCCAGACTTTCCATCTTGGATACTGTTGTGACAGCATTTCTTTAAATCCCCCTGCCATTGCCTCCTGCTCTGCCGCCATAGCGGTTACTACTGCTCCAATCAGTGGAAACGCAATTGCCACTACTTCTAAATATGCCTGTACTTTACCTGCCGGCTCCCAGGGAGAAATCACAAAATATACCAGAAAGAGAACATTCCCAAGCAATGGTACCAGAATATGCACCGGAAAAAATGCCGTATGTCTCATCTTCATAAAATCTGCCTTTAACAAATACCATAAGCTTCTCATTAATTCTGCGCCTCCCTGTTTTTATACCATCTGCCTGTAAGATAAGTAATTACGGCAAACAGCAGTAAAGATAATATAATTCCCGGCAAAAAAACACCCTTTGAAAGGAGTTCCGGTGTAAAGGTATAACTTCCCGGTTCAGCCATAAGTCCGTTGGGCAGAATTCCAATAGCAGGTATCATCAGCCTTGCCGTATAAGTATAAGGTACTGCCATCCACCAATTACTTAAGGAAACCGTTGCACTAAATACAATATATGCCGCCAGATTTATAATAAAGGTTGGGAATATACCAATCTTATACCCCAGAAACATACACAGTGGAATCTGCCACAGAGAAGTTATGATCATCAGTGCCGTTCCAGCCAGCATAGATAAATTGGAAACAAGGGGGTATCCGGTATCTTTAAATAATATTCCCTCCACAAATGAAACAATTAGAATCAGCAGGCAGGAAATGGCAAACCGTTCTGCCATAACAGCCGTCTTCGCATACCATATATGTTTCATTTTAACCGGCATAACCAATACTGCCTGGTCTTTTAATTTCTTGTCAATTCCGGCACTTAGCGTACAGGCAATCGTCAGCATACCGGGCATAATCATTCCATACCACCAGTTAAAATTATCAATCTGTGCATAATTAGAGGCGAGGAACAGGGAAATAAAGGAAGTGACTAGCGGTGCCGCAAAAAACAATACTTTCAAAAACGTATGTCTTATTTTTATTCTTTCTGAAATGATACAATTGTACATTAGATTTCCCCCTCTCTGCGGTATGTTCCCGCCACTTCCATAAATAAAGCTTCCAGGTCATCTTCTTTATTGAATTTACCCTGGTATCCCAGAATTCCACCTGAAATAATTCCCACATAATCTGCCATCTGATTCACTTCGCTGAGTATATGACTGGAAATGATAACGGTAATTCCCTTTCCCGCGAACGAGCAGATCAGTTCCCTTAATTCCTGGATTCCAAAAGGATCCAGTCCGTTAGTAGGTTCATCCAGTATTAGTAGCTTCGGATGATTTAAGAGTGCAATGGCAATCCCCAGACGCTGCTTCATCCCCATAGAAAACTGTCCTGCCTTTTTCTTACCCGTACCCGTTAATTCTACCGTCTGCAATACTTCCTCAATTCTTTTTTCCGGAATCTGAAGAGCGGTTGTCCTGACCAGCAGATTTTCTCTTGCCGTCAGATTTTCATATAGAGGTGCCGATTCAATAAGCGCCCCAATCCTGGCAAGATCCTTCCTCTGCCACTGATGTCCTTCAAAATAGATCTCTCCTGAAGTAGGCCGCAGCATACCGGTCAGCATTTTTAATATGGTAGACTTTCCTGCCCCATTGGCGCCCAACAGCCCATATACGGAATTTTCCGGTATCTTTAAACATACATTGCTAACCGCTTTCTGTTCCCCGAAATTTTTACATAAATTACTTGTTCCTAAAATAACATTCATTTTCTCACCTATTATTCATTACAGGCAATCCTGCAATACTGTTTCCTCTCTTTTAATTGATACCAGTATCATACAGCCCAATTATAAGAAATCTATAAGGAAAGAAAAAAAGCCATGATTACTCATGACTTTTACCCCTTTGTCTGACATTAAAATAAATTGTAAATGTTGTTCCATTTCCCAGATGGGATTCTGCTTCTATCCAACCGCCATGTCCATCAATAATTGTCTTTGCGATATGAAGTCCCAGTCCCTTTCCTTTTGGTTCCCCGGAAGCTCTCTTCGAATAATTTGCTTCGAAAATATGTGGCAGATCCTCCGGTGCAACACCTTTTCCAGTGTCACTGATTGTAATCCGTATTTCTTTTTTTATATCCATCCGGATATGAATCTTACCTTCAAAGGGGGTGAAATCAAACGCATTATAAATAATATTTCCAAACGCCCTGGCCAATAAATTCTCATCCAGTTCCATATAGATCTTCTGTTCCGGAAGGCTGATATTAAAATAAATGCCATATGCCTGTGCATCCGGAAGATGATTTTCATAGAGTTGCTGTAAAAAATCGTTGAGAAGCTGCCTTTTTTTCTTAAATATAATTCTGTCGTCCACAGAAAGCTCCTGCAGATTTGCAACTCTGCTTTGTACCTCTTCCGACTTTTGTTCAATGGCTGTCAGATAGGCTCTCGTCTCGTCGTCAATTCGTACATTACTGATTTTCATAAATTCGATAAAAGTCTGAATGGAAGATACCGGTGCCTTCAGGTCGTGAGCAACCTCAGAGAGCAGTTTCTTTCTTTCATGAAGAAGCCCGGTCAATTCCCGGGTACGCACATTGACCTCCTGCTCCAGATGCCTGGTCAGCCTCTCATTCTCTTCCTGGATCTCACGGATATAAAACTGCAGCATAACCGAAAACACAATGATCAGGCAGAAACCCGCGTATTCCTTTGGCCAGGCTCCCCGGACCGGTTCGAACAGATTACTGGTAAATACATCCCAGAGGATTCCGATTCCATATATCACATTGCCGGCAAGCATCAGGTAGAATCCACGTTTTCCCATGAGAATCCCTTTAAATGCCATCAACAGCATATAGCAGCTGATAAAAATCTGATATCCGTCTATTACACTGCCGTAAATTCCATTCAGACTGGGCGCTTTTGTTAATATTAATAATGGAACAAAAAAAGAAAAAAGACACATTCCAATACATAAGGGCAGCATACCCTTCTTAAAATAAAGTTTTTTGTCCTCCCCTGCAACCAAAGCACTTATCGCTGCCGCACAGGCGATCATGATATACTCACTGCTGTCTTCCAGCGCATACAGGAAATTCACATTCAAAACCCCGATCCAGCGTACAAAAGGATAACTTACATGTATCCCATAAGCCAGACATAATACACCATAGAGGACATATATTTTCTTGTTTCCATTTCTCCAGACTACCAGAGAAAACAGTGCCATAGTTAATGCTGCAATACACAGAATTCCATAAACAATCAGGCGTGCAAACACAATCCCCGTTACGGTTCCTGTAGTTCCAAGAATCACCGGATAAAACATGCCGCTGTAATAATGTTCGTAATTGGTGATTTCCAACACCAGGTCCGTTTCTTTTCCGGCTTCAAAACTCACCACCTGATTTTGAACAACACCACGGTAAGTATCCTTATCCAAGTCACCAAGCTCAGCCACAGATTTTCCGTTGATATAGATCCTGGAAGAGCTGAAAAGCTCCGGCACCTCCATGCTTAAAATCACCGGTTCCCCCAGGTTCACAATCTTCAGACGGTAGGAAGCACTCCCAAATGCACTTTCATTTTTCTGACGCATGGAATAGTCGGAATATTGTCCGATAAATATATACCGGGGTTTTACCCTTTCCCCGGAACCACTATAATAAAGCGTTTCATTATAAAATTCCCAATCATCAATCGGGCACAGATAACTTCCATTCGCAAAAGTATCCCCATCAATGGTCAGTACTCCTTTTACCGGCTGTGCAGAAAAATGGGAATATTTATTATCCAGCTTATCCAAAATGCCAAACACCGCCAATATAAGGATTCCAATGGCACAAACCATTAACAACCCGGAAATGATCTTTTTATAATTATGAATTGAACTTATATCCTCTTCCCCAAATCGTTTCAATGTAATTGTGTCCCTCCCTCAGACTGTTCATTTTCTTGCGTGCCTGTGCAAGATGAACCTGGACGGTATGTGCGTCGCCAAGGTTTGGCTGGTTCCAGACATTATCATAGATCTCTGCGGCTGAAAACACCTTGTCCGGATGCCTTGCCAAAAAATAGATGATATTAAATTCCGCGGCAGTAAAAGTGATTTTTTTATCCCCGCATAAAACCGTTCTTGTAGAAACATAGATTTCAATGGGCGGAAAATGTAAAATGCGATCCGCGGCCTCCTGTGTACCATAGGGCTTCAGCCTGGCATAAATGCGCAGCTCTAACTCCTTAAGACTGTATGGCTTTGTAAGGTAATCATCCCCTCCAGCCAAAAATCCATTAATCCGATTCTCTTCCTCCAGATGATTGGATACAAATATAATCGGTATGTCTCTCTTCTCTTTCATTTTACTGCAGACTTCAAATCCATTCCCATCCGGAAGGGATATATCCAGAACAACACAGTCTGCTTCTGACTGCTCCATCATTCTGTATGCCTGTTCCACATTTTCTGCCTCGCAGACCTGGAATCCTGCCTGTTCAAAATAGATTTTATTTACAGTGCGCAGCGCACGGTCATCTTCAACGATTAGAATTCGATACATATATTAATCTATTCTCCTTTTTAACACCCAGAGCAAGATAGAGCGTGGTGTTTTACAATTGCTCAATTTCGATGTACATTATGATATGCTCTGGATTATTTCTATTAATCTTATATACGAATCATTTCCTTTTCTATCTCACTAATTTAATGTTTTGTAACTTTATGGTTAATTGCCATACCGCTCCCAGCCAAAAGGAAAAAAACTGCTGCTACTATTTTTTTATTGGACTTTCCCGCTTCATTCACCGGCTTGGGCTCGGTAAAGGCCGCAGCTCCACCTGCTTTCCGGTGGGATTTTCCGTCTGTTTGCTCCAAAGTAGAATCCTCATTATTGCTCTTTATAAATTCCACAGCATTCTCTTTCGCTTCTGAGGATAGTTCCGTGGATGACTCACCCTGAATGCCTGTATCTTCACTTTTTTCCTCCAATGTTTCTCCATCTTCCGGGGTGCTTACTGCTCCCTGCGTAAGATCCGTTTCTATGCCACCGGTTCCCTTCTGCCTGCCACTAAATGGCTGCGCAGCCGGATCAGCAGTAACTCCCTGAACCGTTTTGCCGCTATTTCCATTCAAATCTTCCTGATCTGCTTTGCTTTCGCTCCCGTTCCCTACTTCCTGATTTGCTTTGCCTCCGCTCCCGTTCCATACTTCCTGATCCGCCTTGCCTTGGCTCTCATTTTTATCTTCTTGCCCGCTATCTCCAGACCCGTTATTTCCTTTATCCGGTTTCTGCTTGTTCCCTGATCCGGAAGAAAGACTGCCGCCCCCCGAAGGGGTATTGGGGCGTCGGTCCGGCTCTTTCGTTCCCCCGCCGCCCCGGTCACCTCCGCTGCCTCCGTCTGCCAGTTCTGTTTCCTTAGGATCTGTTTCCGTCTCCGTACCAGAACCGCTTCCATTCGAGGTATTATTACCGGTAGTTTCATCGGTATCCGGTGGGTTTACACTTTCTGACGGCTGGTACTTGCTGCATATACCCGTAGCATACTCCGCCTTCCAGATATCTGTATATCCCTCATAGACAAAATCCATAATTTTAAGCCGCACATAATAGACCTGATCCAGAGGCACATACAACATGCATGTTCCCACATCATAATAATCATTCTTCATGGAATCCGTAACGTTACGGGTGGTCCAGTTTACCAGGTCATTGGAATACTCAAGCCAAAGCTGTCCTGCACCCCATGGTTTATCATAACTAATAATCAGATTCTTCTGATTCCATTTCACTTTCAGACGTCTGGCATTTGCAGCTGTAGTCATGCGGATCGCAAGCTGGGGCTTTACCTCTTCCCAGTTCTCAATGCCTGCCTTCTGGCCATCCGTTAATACAAAGTCACCTTCCAGAATAAAATCCCGCCCCCCTGCCAGGCCTTTTTGAAAACTTTCCTCGGACCACACAACCGGTAAGCTTGCATGCAAAGCAGGCTGCGCAGAATCCTGTCCATCCATTTCATTTTTCTCATAGAGCAAAACCTCTATTTCTCCGGGAATCTTTACCTGCTCCATAGCCGAATTATTCAAAGTAATAACCGGATCCATATATGGTGATAAAACCATTCTGTATTTCTTTACACTACCGGAAACAGTGTATTCTTCCGCGTTCACCATTTCATTTTGAATTCCGGGACGCTTTGCAGCCTGAACCGGCAGTTCTCCTGATCCCAATACTATAACAGATATAAAAAAAAACAAAAGAAATCCTGTTCTTCTCATTTTATGTATTCACCCCTCTGACAGCTTTCCGATCTGTATTCCTTCAAACCCCTCTCTACTCCCGAAAAACTTCAGACATTCAATAAAAGAATTTATCCCCACATTGATAAACTTATCCTTATGGTAAACCAAATCAAAACTGCGTTTCCACCTGTTTGTATCTTCCCGGAACATGTACATCTCACCGGAACGCACTTCTTCTTCCACAAGTCTGTAAGCGATCACACTCAGACAATTATCCTTAATTATCGCATGCTTAATTGCCTCCGTTCCCACTACTTCCCAGGCAACATTTACACTAACCCCGTGTTTTTCCAGGTCTTTTTCAAAAAGCTCCCTTGTTCCGCTTCCTTTTTCACGCATCACAAACTTCTGACCTTCCAGCTGACAGAAATAGAGCCTTTTCATTCCAGCGAAAGGATGTTCTTTTGCACATACCAAAACCAGTTCATCTTCAATCATCGGTTTAATCAACAGATCCGGACTCTTAACCTGTCCTTCAACCACCGCTATATCCAGTTCTGCATCCATGAGCTTTTGTTCTATCACTTTTGTATTATTCACACAGGCGAAAATATCCACGTCCTCCTGCATCTGCTTAAACCGCTGAACCATGTCCGGTAAAAGGCAGGTGCCTACTGTCATAGAGGTTCCTACACGCAGTATTTTCATCTGCTTTTTGCTCAGCATCTGCTCTTCCAGATATTCAAACTGACGAAGTACATCCCTTGCATGCCCCAAAAGCTTTTCTCCCAGATCCGTTATGTAAAGATGTTTTGACAACCGTTCAAACAACAGTCCCCCATAATGTTCCTCTAATTCCCGTATCGCCTGACTCACCGTAGGCTGGGACAGGAACATTTTTTCTGCTGCCAGACTCATTGTCCCGCAATCTGCTACCATCACAAAAATCCTCAGGTGCCTGATTGTCATATCCATTCCTTCTTCCAAATTTATCTATAGGTTTTACCTATGTTTATAATAAGATAATATCATTTTTATTATTAATAAACAAGTGTTATAGTAATACATATAACAGGAAAAGAGGTTTTGTACATATGAAAGTATTAATCATTGGAGGCGTCGCTGCCGGCACCAAAGCTGCTGCTAAATTGAAACGTGAAAACCAGGGATATGAGGTACAGATTCTGACAAAAAGCGCTGAGATCTCCTATGCCGGATGCGGTCTTCCTTATTATGTGGGAAGCATCATTGAGGATAAGGAAGAACTAATCGTGAATACACCGGAGAGTTTTGCTAAACAGACCGGTGTCATGGTATCCACCGAAACCGAAGTAACCCATATCGACCGGTCCGAAAAAACAGTAACCGCTTTAAACCTGAAGACCAAAGAATCTACTGTTTATTCTTATGACAAATTAATTGTCGCTTCCGGGGCAAGTCCCGTTATACCTCCAATCGATGGTATTCATTTAAAAAATGTCTTCTATATGAGAACACCCGAAGATGCAATTTCTTTAAGGGAAACGCTGGAAACATCCGGTATCAAACGTGCGGTTATTGCAGGGGCAGGTTTCATCGGCCTTGAGGTTGCAGAAAATCTGGCATCTAAAGGTGTGCGCGTTTCTGTCATTGATATGGCGGATCAGATTTTACCCGGATTCGATACCGAATTTGCCGCATATATCGAAAACCACCTGGCTGATCACGGCATAATGTCCTTTACCGGAACACGTTTAGAAGCCATTCTCGGAACAGACACAGTGGAAAAGGTTCAGACTTCCAGGCGTGCTATGAAAGCAGATGCCGTTATTCTCTCTATCGGTATCCGTGCAAACACAGAATTTCTGGCTGACACAGGTATCGAGCTAATGCCAAACAGAACCGTAAAAGTAAATGAGCACTTACAGACCAATGACCAGGATATTTATGCCATTGGTGACTGTGCCTGCGTCATAAATGCCATAACAAAAGAACCTGCCTGGTCACCAATGGGGTCTTCCGCAAATATTGAAGGCCGTATTGCAGCAAAAAATATAGGTGGGAAAAATCTCTCCTACAATGGCGTTCTCGGTACAGGGGTCTGCAAACTACCGGAATTAAATGTAGGCAAAACCGGATTGAGTGAGGCTGCTGCCATTGCTGCCGGATTTGATGCCGTCAGTGTTATTTCCGTAGTCGACGACAAAGCTCACTACTATCCCGGAGCCTCTGCTTTTATCGTAAAAATGATTGCAGATAAAAAAACGCATAAACTGCTGGGATTACAGGCTGCCGGAAAAGGTGCAGTTGATAAAATGGTAGATATTGCAGCTGCCGCTATTTCCCTTCATGCAGCGTTAGAGGATGTTGAAAATATGGATCTTGCCTATGCGCCTCCTTTTTCCACAGCTATCCATCCATTCTCTTCGACTGTCAACATATTACTAAATAAACTGAGCGGAGAATTTGAAACTTTCACACCGGTTGAATACCAGGAAGGCAAAGCAGAAGGATATCGGCTCATTGATGCTTCCATAACCCCTCAGATTGACGGCGCACGCTATATAGACCTTTCATCCGTAAATGGTCCTGTACCGGAATTAAATACAGATGACAAGCTGTTGCTCGTCTGCAGCAAAGGAAAACGCGCCTATATGCTTCAGAACCGCATGAAATACTATGGATATACCAATACCAGAGTCTTAGAAGGCGGAACAGCATTTAATGAAATAGAAGGATAAGCGATAACCGGATATCAGCAGCTATAAAGAAGTAACTCAGAACAAACAAATATAATTACATAACTCAGGAGGAAAGAAATGGCAACTTTAACAATCAGCCCAGAAGAAGAAAAAAGAGTAAAAGCTTTAGGATTTTTAAGCAACAAAGGAACGGATAATTTTTCCGGCAGAATCATTACGATAAACGGTAAAATTTCAGCGCAGCAAATGCAGTGTATCTCGGAAGCCGCAAATCTATATGGAAACGGGGTAGTAACCCTGACCACCAGACTTACCATAGAAGTACAGGGCATTCCCTTTGATAAAATCGAAGACTTTCGTACCTATCTTTCCAAATCCGGCTTAGTAACCGGCGGCACCGGATCTAAAGTACGTCCGGTAGTAGCCTGTAAAGGAACCACCTGTCAATACGGCCTGTTAGATGCCTTTGCAATCTCCGAAGAAATTCATGAGCGCTTCTATGTGGGCTACAATACGGTAAAACTGCCGCACAAATTTAAAATTGCCGTTGGGGGATGTCCCAATAACTGTGTAAAACCGGATCTGAACGATATCGGAATCATCGGTCAGATGACTCCTGTCTTCGAAGAAGACTGCTGCAACGGATGTAAAAAATGTTCCGTAGAAACAGCCTGTCCGGTGGGTGCTGCCAAAGTAGTTGACGGCATCCTGGAAATTGATGAAGAAGCCTGCAATAACTGTGGCCGCTGTATCGGAAAATGCCGCTTTGATGCCATTGAAGAAGGTGTACCAGGATTTAAAATCTATATCGGAGGCAGATGGGGAAAACGTATTGCTATAGGCAAAGCATTAAATAAAGTATTTACTTCCAAAGAAGAAGCACTGGATGTTATTGAAAAAGCAATCCTCCTTTTCCGTGAACAGGGAAAAACAGGTGAACGTTTCTCCACAACAATAGAACGTTTGGGCTTTGAAAATGCAGAATCACAGCTTTTGGCAAACGATCTGTTAGAACGTAAACAGGAAATTCTGGATGCCAAACTACATCTGGTAGGCGGCGCTACCTGCTAAATGGCATAATAATCTGAAATTGTAAAAAAGTACTTGCTTTTTTCGACAATTTGTGATAATCTTTTAACAAAGAAAAGGGAGTAGCTACCATCGTAATTATAAATCAGATGGTACATGAAGGCGTCAGAACGATAGCGATATCCGCGTCATGTAAGTAATTAGCAAGACTTTTATTCCAGCAGTCAGTCTGGGGTAAAAGTCTTTTTTTAATACCTTTTTCTTTTGTAACTTGAGTTTGTCTTAAAAATGATCATTTATAAGGCATACTCTTAGAGGGAACGGCACATAAATTTCTGCCATGGAAGTTATTTATCTGCCGGACAATTACGAGGAGGATTTGTATGTGGAACCCGAACATGAACAATAACATATTTAATGAATCAAAAAAGAATTTCCAGAAAAACGTTAAGAAAACAGCCAAAGGTGTAAAAAAAGTAGTTATCATCGTCGCAGCGGGTGTGGCAGCCGTCTTCATTGTATCCGGATCCTTTTATCAGATTCAGGAACAGGAGCAGGCTGTACTTACCACCCTTGGAAAACCCAAAGCTGTCACTGAGACTGGTCTTCATTTTAAAATTCCTGGAATTCAGCAGGTAAAAAAAGTAAATACCACAATTCAGGGTTTTCCGATCGGCTATACGATTGAAAATAACCAGACTGTAGATACCGAAGGCATTATGATAACTTCTGATTATAACTTTATTAATGTAGACTTTTTCGTGGAATACCGTATTGCAGAACCGGTCCAGTATTTATATGCTTCTCAGCGTCCGGAGGATATCTTAAAAAGTATCTCCCAAAGCTGTATCCGTACTGTGATCGGAAGCTATAAAGTAGATGATGTATTAACTACCGGGAAAAGCGAAATTCAGGCTAAGATCAAAGAAATGATCATAACCAAAATTGAAGAACAGAACCTCGGTCTCCAGCTGGTGAATATTACCATACAGGACTCCGCTCCCCCTACCCAGGAAGTGATGCAGGCGTTTAAAGCTGTGGAAACTGCAAAGCAGGGAAAAGAAACCGCAATCAATAATGCCAACAAATACCGGAATGAAAAAACACCGGAAGCTGATGCAAAAGTAGACCAGATTATCAAAGATGCACAAGCCCAGAAACAGACCAGAATTAACGAAGCAACTGCACAGACATCCAGATTCAAAGCCATGTATGAAGAATATCAGAAAAATCCTGTTGTAACAAAACAGCGTATGTTCTACGAAACAATGGAAAGTGTACTTCCGGGATTGAAAATAGTAATTGACAGCGGTAACGGCGTCCAGAAGGTACTGCCTTTAGCACCATTTTCAGAAAACGATACATCAGCAGATAATGGGCAGAAACCGGAAAAAGACGATACCCAAGAGACCGATGCTCCAAAGGAAAACAAGACCAATAACGCCGAAAATCCAACTGCCGAAACTACAAACCCGGAAACGCCACAAACGGATGCACAATAAGGAGGACTATGAATTATGAAGAAAAAAGTTGTTATAGGTTGTTTTGCTGCGGTAGTTGTTGTGGTTACACTGGCTTCTTCCGTGGTGATTTCCAAACAAAATGAATATAAGCTGGTACGCCAGTTCGGTAAGGTCAGCCGTGTAATTGCTGACCCCGGAATCCATTTAAAGATTCCTTTTATCCAGACTGCAGATACTTTGCCAAAAGAAACTCTGCTTTCTGATTTAGTACCGTCTGATGTAATTACTAAAGATAAAAAAACTATGATCAGCGACAGTTATGTATTATGGAAAATTGTAGATCCTTTAAAATTTGCACAAACCTTGAACTCTTCCCAGACTAATGCGGAAAACAGAATTAACACTGCCGTTTATAACGCAACGAAAAATGTAATCAGCAGTATGACCCAGGATGAGGTAATTACCAGCCGTGACGGTGTACTTTCTACAAACGTTATGAAAAATATCGGTAATAATATGGAACAGTATGGTATCGAACTTCTGGTTTTCGAAACGAAGCAGCTGGATCTGCCCAATGATAACAAGGAAGCTGTATTTGAACGTATGATCTCAGAGCGAAACAACATAGCCGCCACTTATACAGCAGAAGGAAAATCAGAAGCTAAGGTTATCAGAAACACAACCGATAAAGAAATTGCCATTAAGATATCCGAAGCAGAAAAACAGGCAGAAATCCTCATAGCAGAAGGCGAAGCTGAATATATGAAGATTCTGTCAGCCGCTTATGCAGATGAAGGGAAAACAGATTTTTACTCATATGTAAGAAGCCTGGATGCTTTAAAAGCTTCCATGACCGGAGATGACAAAACCGTAATTCTCTCGGAAGATTCCCCTATCGCCAAAATTTTTCAGGGTTACGAATAAAAAACAGGGCCATTCACAGCATAAATGTGAATGGCCTTGTGCTATTTACTTTCTAAACAATGCATGAATCAGAACTTGTGTCTCTGTTCACGTATGATTTTCAAATTGGATCTATTCGGTGATCTGATTGATTTTCTCTAACAATGCATCCAGTTCTTCTTCACTTACTTTACCCTGTGCAAAAGTAATTACTCCGCGGATTGGCATATACATCATCATCGCTTCATTCATGGCCGTCGTACTTTCACCCAGTGCATCATCTGCTGCATCCCCTAAAACTGCCACTTCTTTCAGAAGATATCCTGCAATCTCCATCGCTTTTTCATCCTTCATTAAATCACCAAAGGTCGTATTACGATTATATGATCTGGTTTTTTTACTTGTGCTTTCCACATGAACAGATGCTGCAGCAACGATATCCCGGGATGATTTTCCAATCTGGATCTCATAGTCTGCATTTTCTACTTTCCAGTCTCCTGCTTCCATATCAAAGTAAGCAAATGCACGTTTTTCAAGTTCAAAGCTGACTGTCTTCGTTTCGCCCGGATTTAATTCAATTTTATCAAATCCTTTTAATTCCCGGACCGGACGGATGATACTGCCATTTAACGGAGCCACATACAACTGAACAACTTCTTTGCCTTTGATTGTTCCTGCATTTGTTACATCTACCGTAACTCTGAGGGTCTCGGTATCCTTCATATTCTCCTTATCCAGCACCAGATTACTGTATACAAAGCTGGTATAACTCAGTCCATGACCAAATGGGAAGAGAACATCCATCTTTTTCTTATCATAATAGCGGTATCCTACAAATACCCCCTCTCTGTACTCTACCTTGTCGCCTTCTCCCAGATAGTACAGATAAGAAGGATTATCCTCTAAGCGAATGGGAAATGTTTCCGCAAGTCTTCCGCAGGGATTTGCTTTTCCGAACAGAATATCCACGGTTGCAGCGCCTACTGCCTGGCCGCCCAGGTAAGCTTCTAATACGGCTTTCACATCCTGAATCCATGGCATTTCTACCGGAGATCCATTATGAAGTACAACCACGGTATTTTTATTCACAGCTGCTACCTGACGGATCAGCTCATTCTGGCAGTCCGGAAGTCTCATGTGCTTGCGGTCAAATCCTTCGGATTCAAAGGAATCCGGCAAGCCGGCAAATACAACCGCTGTCTCTGCTTTTTTCGCTGCTTCTACCGCACTCTTTATCAGCGCTTCATCTATCACATCTTTTTCTGTTATAAATCCCGGTGAATATGTTATATGCTCCATTCCTGCTGCTGCATCCAGCGCAGATTCCACCTTAAATGAATTTATATGAGAACTTCCTCCACCCTGATATCTTGGTTTTTTGGCAAATGCACCGATAAATACGGTATTTGCCTTCTCATCCAATGGAAGAATCTGGTCATTTTTTAAAAGAACCATGCATTCTGCTGCTATTTCCTTTGAAAGCTTATGGTCTGCTTCTTTATCGAATACCGCGTTTTCGTTACGGTTCTCAACAAATTTATATACAATATTTAAAACTCTCTCCACCGCTTCATCCAGGCATTCTTCTGAAAGTGTACCTGCTTTTACTGCCTCTGCAATTTTTTTATCATTAATACCAAAGGAAGATGGCATTTCCAGTTCCAATCCAGCCTTCAGACTGTCAACTCTGTCATTTACAGCGCCCCAGTCACTGACTACGAAGCCGTCAAATCCCCATTCATCTCTCAGGATATCCGTGAGGTATTTTTTATTTTCGCATGCATATGTACCGTTAATCCGGTTATAAGAACACATCACAGTCCACGGCTTAGACTGCTTTACTGCTCCTTCAAATGCAGCCAGATAGATTTCCCTCGCAGTACGTTCATCCATCTCAGAGCTGGAAGACATTCTTCGGTGTTCCTGGTTATTAGCCAGAAAATGCTTGATGCTGGTTCCTACATTTTTGCTCTGGACTCCTTTGATATGGCTTGCTGCAATTTCAGATGCCAGATAAGGATCTTCTGAGTAGTATTCAAAATTTCTTCCGCACAGCGGGGAGCGTTTGATGTTCACTGCCGGTCCTAAAATTACTGCAACGTTTTCTGCCTGACACTCTTCTCCCAGGGCTTCTCCCAGCCTGGTTGTCATCTGGCGGTCAAAGGAAGCTGCCAATGCACAGCCAGCAGGAAAACAAACTGCCTTGATGCTGTCATTGATTCCAAGATGGTCTGCTTCCTGATCCTGTTTGCGAAGTCCGTGAGGTCCGTCGCTTACCATAATTGCCGGGATTCCCAGACGCTCTACCGCCTTTGTATGCCAAAAATCCTGACCGGAACATAACCCGGCTTTTTCTTCTACTGTCATCTGACCTATTAATTCTTTTACGTTCATAATCAATCCTCCTGATTAAAAATTATCTGCTGGATATTGCCTGTATGAACGTATTATATTACATTTTATAAGTCAAAAAAAGAGAGATTCTGGCTTCTTTATAGGTCAATATTGACTTTTTTTAAAAAGACGTTCTCTTGATGTCGAACACACTTAACCGTTATGCTTCCTGCAAAGCAGCCTTTGGGTCTGTATATTCTCTGCCAAGAGCATCTGCAACACCTTTGAAGGTAACCTTGCCCTTATACGTGTTAAGACCGGCCATAAAATCAGCATCTTCCCTTAACGCATCCACACCTTTATCCGCCAGCTTTAAGACATAAGGAAGGGTACTGCTTGAAAGGGCAATGGTAGAGGTTCTGGAGACCGCACCCGGCATATTTGCAACGGAATAATGTATTACGCCATGCTTTTCAAAACACGGATTGTCATGCGTTGTAATCTTGGTCGAAGTTTCCACACAGCCGCCCTGATCAATTGCAACATCTACAATGACACTGCCTTTTTTCATTTCCTTAACCATATCCTCTGTTACCACTTTCGGCGCTTTTGCACCCGGTATTAATACCGCTCCGATTACCAGATCAGCATCTTTTACTGCTTCTTTTAAGTTATAAGGATTATTAAACTGGGTATGGATTCTGCCTCCGCTAATGTCATCAATATATGCCATTCTTTCAGCATTGATATCAAATACAGTGACATCTGCTCCCATGCCTGTGGCTACTTTCGCAGCATTTAACCCTACAACTCCGCCGCCTACAACAACTACCTTTCCAGGCATAACTCCGGGAACTCCACCGAGAAGGACCCCGCTTCCTCCATTATAATTTTGAAGCATATAAGCTCCAACCTGTACGGACATTCTGCCTGCAACCTCACTCATAGGAGCCAGCAGCGGAAGTCCTCCGTTTTTGCCGCGGATGGTTTCATAAGCTATTCCTGTGGTTTTGGATTCCAGTAATGCATCTGCCAGAGAGGCATCATTTGCTATATGCAGATAGGTAAATACCAACTGGTCTTCTCTTAAATATTGATATTCTGACTCCACATATTCCTTTACCTTTACAATCATATTCGCTTTTGCAAATACATCTGCGGCATTTGCTGCAAGTTCGGCTCCCGCACTTATGTATTCCTCATCCATAAATCCGCTTCCTTCTCCTGCCTTTGTCTCCACGATCACCTGATGTCCCGCATTCACCAGCGTATATGCACCTGCCGGCGTAATTGAAACTCGATTTTCATTATTTTTAATCTCTTTTGGCACTCCAACTATCATAATAATTCCCATTGTATATCACAGGTTTGCCTGCAATACAGCCACTACCTTACAAAAGCTGAAAGATCTGCAGCGTGGCATCCTTTCTCTTAGATATTTTCTTTCAACTTTAAATAACTAGTTAACAGTATATCATAAAATCTTCTATTTTCCACATTATTTTCACATTATATCCATTCATAATTATAGTTTTTTCCACTTGTAACTGATATTTAAATGTAGTATAGTTTATCAAAATACACAACCGGAGGTACTTATGAAGGAATTATATCATGTTTCGGGTACGCTGAATGAAGGCTTTGTTGGACAGATTTCATATACGGTCTGCCTGGATAAAACTTACGATGAACTGGATATTGAATTTACCTTTGACAAACAACACTATACCGATATCACGGATGAATTAAAAGAGGAAATGAAATCTCTTGTGGAAAAGGAATATGGCATTACTGCTTCTTCTGAAGAAGAAATTATAAGGGTAATCAAAAATGATATGAAAACGGAAATACATACGCTTGCTACATTAAATGATACATTTATCGGATGCGTACACCGCCAGCTTACCACTCGCCATATGCACTTTACCCCGCTGACAGCGACAGAAGGCTGCATTGCCATGCCCTGCTTTGAAGGTGTTTTAAAAGTGACTCTGCTGGTGTTTAATGTAATACAAAACGATACACACTATGAATTATCCGTATTTGCAGGAGGGAGGAACACAACATGTACAAACGTTTAGAACTGCACAATCATACCACGGAATCTGACAGCAGCATTACCTGTGAAGAACTGATTGACCTGATGGTAAAGGACAAAGCCGATGCTTTTGCAATTACCGATCATAATACCATTTCCGGACATGGCAAAATCCGCAGGCTGTTAGAAGATCGGGGATATCCCATCGATTGCATTTACGGAATGGAATATACCACCTATTATGGGCACATTCTCTGCCTGAACCTTCACGAATATGTCCCCTGGGAGAATATCAATCTTCATAAACCGGAATTGCTGTTTGAGGCTGCCAAAGATAAAGGGGCTCTGACGGGGGTTGCACATCCCTTCTCCTATGGACACCCATTTGCCAGAGGATGCCGCTTTGACATGAAAATTACGGACTTTTCTTCTCTGGATTTTATTGAAATCTTTAATAATCCGGAACCGCTGCACGAAGTGAATGAACGGGGACTGCTGTGGTGGGAATCCCTGGTTCTGGACGGACACCGGTTAGCTATGACCTGTGGCATGGATCTCCATGGAAAATGGGACATGGGCGGACAGTTTGCCACCTTTATACCCGGCAGGAAAGATGGGAATACCTCCCAGGAACTTGCTGATGCCGTTCATTCCCAGAAGACCTGTATTTCTAAAGGACCTGTACTGCAAAGTAATATGGATGAGAATAACAACTCCATAGCATTTTCAATCGTTCCTACAGACAAACCCGGATATTATCACTCCGCTACCGATTCTTATTATCTGACACTGAAAACGTCAGCGGAAACCATCCAAAAAGAAATTCAGCCGGACGAAACACTTTATGTTGACCTGGCAGAGCTCAAGGGAGAAAAAATCATCATTCCAAAATTATATCATCAGGATACTACTATAGAAAATCTGGTTTGTGTTGGCTCTGTTATTTATACTCAGCATAACATATAATATTACTGCCAACAGCGTACATCCTGCTGCAATCTCCGGGACTCCCCATGCTTAGAAAACCAGTTTAATTTGAAGTGCGTATTTCTTGACCCCTCTTCTCTCCTATGCTATTCTTAATACAAACACGACGATTACTTCTATTAAAGAAAGGCATCATTTTTACCATGGATAATTATTACTATGAGCAAACCCGTTTGGTTTCAGATCTTCATGTGAATTTCGAGCGTATTCTGATTTCTAAAATGTACATTCCAGGTCACTGGCATGAAAGTATCGAGATACTTTATATGAAAGACGGATGTCTGGAAACGATCATTAAGAATCAGACTTTTATACTTAAAAAGGATGACTTTATCCTGGTAAATCCACGGGATTTACACAGCACCAGATGCCTTAGTTACTGTGACTATATCCTTCTCCAGATTCCATACCCTATGCTCAAAAACTATATTCCGGATATTGATACGATTCGATTTGAAATCAACGATCCCGCAGTAAATCCAATTATCCAGACGAAGCTGCGCCAAATCAAAGAAATTATACAGCAGATGCTGGTTCTGTTTGATGTGAAACCTCTGGGTTCCCATTTGAAATTCACCAGCCTGCTGTTTGAGATGCTTTATCTTCTCTACCATAATTTCCAGGTGCCGATTGATCCTGAAACAATGGAAAAAGACACCCGGAATCTGGAACGTTTGAAACCAATCCTGGATTATGTGAAAGAGCATTACAATGAAAAAATACTCTTAAACGAGATTTCTGCCTATGCGGGATTTACTCCGGAATATTTTTGCCGTTTCTTCAAAAAGCACATTGGCATCACCTTTGTGGAATACTTAAATCAATATCGTTTCAACTGTATTTATCAGGACCTCGGCAGCACGGATACACCTCTGCTTACTCTCCTGGAAATGCATGGATTTACCAATTATAAACTTTTCCGTAAAATGTTTTATGATATCTACGGATGTACCCCGGGACAAATCCGAAAAGAACTTGTTACAAGAAAAGATACCGGCAATCAACATGCGATTTCTTTTTGGATGAATTCTATAAATGCATCCAAAGACATCTGACCAGTACTCTGGCTGTCACGGCCACGCAGTGAAATTGTGCCTGCTTCTTCTTCCTTCCGGCCCAGTATCAGCATATAAGGCACTTTTTCCAACTGGGCCTCTCTGATTTTATATCCTACTTTTTCATCTCTTTGGTCCATCTCGCAACGAATACCTGCTATTTTTAACTGTTCTGTGATTTTCATGGCATATGCGTTGGACTTTTCCGATACCGGTAATATCTTGGCCTGAACCGGTGCAAGCCATACCGGAAATTTTCCTGCATAATGCTCAATCAGGATTCCGATAAAACGCTCAATAGAGCCAAATACTACCCGGTGAATCATGATCGGCCGGTGCTTTTCTCTGTCTGCCCCGATATATTCTGCTCCAAATCGAAGGGGCAGCTGGAAATCAAGCTGTATTGTTCCGCACTGCCATGTCCTGCCAATGGAATCCCTTAAATGAAAATCGATCTTCGGTCCATAAAAAGCTCCATCCCCTTCATTTACATCGTAGGACATACCAAGTTCATTTAAAGCATTCTTAAGGCCGTTTGTAGCCAAATTCCAATCCTCATCACTTCCGATGCTGTTTTCCGGTTTTGTAGATAATTCCACATGATACGTAAATCCAAACTTCTGGTACACTTCATCAATTAATCGGACAACACCTTTTATTTCCTCCGTGATCTGTTCTTTTGTCATAAAAATATGGGCATCATCCTGCGTAAAACTGCGCACCCGCATCAATCCATGAAGGGAACCTGATTTTTCATGACGGTGTACTACGCCCAATTCCCCAATGCGCATGGGCAGCTCCCTGTATGAATGCGGCTCTGACTGGTAGACCAGCATCCCACCCGGACAGTTCATTGGCTTGATGGCAAAATCTTCTCCATCAATAGAAGTCGTGTACATATTTTCTTTGTAATGATCCCAATGCCCGGATGTCTCCCAGAGTTTCCGGTTCAACATGACAGGAGTGGAAATTTCTACATAGCCTTCCCTTTGATGAATTCTTCTCCAATACTCAATTAACTGATTTTTAAGCACCATTCCCTTTGGCAGGAAGAACGGGAATCCAGGTCCTTCGTCCATCATGGTAAACAGCCCCAGTTCTTTCCCGAGCTTTCTGTGGTCTCTTTTCTTTGCTTCCTCCATCTGCAGCAGATATGCTTTTAGCTGAGATGGTTTTTCAAAAGAAATACCGTAGATTCTGGTAAGCATTTTGTTTTTCTCACAGCCTCTCCAATAAGCTCCTGCAAGTGCCGTCAGCTTCACTGCACCAACACATTTTGTATTCTTTAAATGAGGCCCTTTGCACAAATCACAAAACTCACCCTGCCGGTAAAAACGGAATTTCTCTTCTGCCGGCATGTCATTCATCAGTTCCAGTTTGTAAGGTTCCTCCTTTTCCTTCATAAAAGAAATCGCTTCTTCTCTGGATAATTCCAAGGATTCTATCTCATAACCTTCCTCTGCGATATTTCTCATTTCTTCTTCAATCTTATCCAGATCTTCTCCTGTCAAAGGGATCTTACAGTCAAAATCATAATAAAATCCATTTTCAATTGCAGGACCGATTGCCAGTTTTGTCTCTGGAAACAACCGTTTCACTGCCTGTGCTAAAATATGTGCCGTTGTATGATAAAACACACTCTTATCAATTTTTTCTTTCATCTGCTCCATGCTCCTTTACCTTTTTATGATAGGGAATAAACTTCTGCTGAAAATCCTATAACAATTTGGCCAAATTGCAGTAACATAAGAAAAGCACCCTCAAACGTACAACAGTATAACTGCCAACACGTTTAAGGGTGCATACTAATCAGAATGCACGGTTCCACCTTAATTTTTCTCTTTCAGATTCTAACAAATCCAAGCCTTTAACGCAGGCATACGGCAATGCTTATTCTCTCGACTTCGCACCGCTGCTCGGGAATGGTCTTCGCTGACATTTCACATGAGAAACTTCCACCAATCTGTTTCTCTCTCTGACTGCTTCCTGACAGTTACTGTTTCCTTCATAGCTTTTCTTATATTGAGGCTATTATAGCACTTTAAACGCAGCTGTCAAGGTAGATTTCATTATTTATAAATTTTTTTAGCGGAAAAGCCTCTTCCCCGTACTTCATTTACATGGCTGATCACCATAAATGCTTTGGGATCTTCCTCCATAACCAGTTGATTCAGCTTCACCAGTTCCCGGTTTGAAATAACAGTCAGAATTATCGGCTGTTCATTTTGCATATATCCAGTCTGTGCATGGATAAAGGTGGTTCCCCGATCCAGGCGTTTTAATATCTCCCGGTTGATCTCCTCATATTTTTCGCTTATAATTTTCACCTGGGTCTGAGAGGTTCCCATAAAAAGGATTTTATCCAGAACTACCGAATAGATCAGTACAAGGAGAATTCCATATACAATCTGTTCCGAATCCGAAAACAGCATCTGCAGTATCAGAATCGTAAAATCAAAAACATAGAGCATTGCCGAAACCGGCAGCCCGAATTTCTTATTCAGTACCAGAGGCGGGATATCCATACCTCCGGTGGAAGCCCCTGCACGAATCACAATTCCGATTGCAAAACCGATCATAATTCCACCGCAGATGGTGGATAACATCCGGTCATTGGTGACCTGCCCTAATATGGGGATTTTCTGAAACACACCCAGAATAATCGGATAGTAAAAGGTACTGATCAGCGTCGTAAGCGCGAAACGCCTGCCCAGGATACAGGCTCCCACAATAAACATAACGGCGTTAAAACAAAATACAAATGCTGATATCGGAATTTGAAAATAATGATGAAAAGATAATGCCAGCCCCGTGGTGCCCCCCGTAATCATTTGATTTGGAAGAATAAATATGGTGATTCCAAGTGCATAAATCGTATTCCCTAAAAATACATAGAGAACATTTTTCATTTTTGATAACTGCGATAACATAAGATCCCCTCTTTCTAAAATTCTTTTCTTCTCTTGTTTCTTGATTTTTGTTAATTCATTTTAACTAAATTTCCTTTAAAGACTGACGTTCATATCTTAAAAGCAATAAACTACATTTATAAAGGATTCTGTTATATTACTACAGTAAAGCACAAAAAAAGCAGGTTACTAAGTAACCTGCTAAACCTGCTTATATTCCGAAAATAATATTTAGTTTTTTTCAAATCCTTTTGTAAGCTCAATGAAATACACATCCTTCTTTATCTTTGATAAGAATACCACAAATAGTTAAGGGAGTAAAGCTATAGTTTCTAAACCCGACTGATTTTATATCAGCTATTTCATAATCGTCCGGTAAACATCCATGAATCCCATAACGGTAACAATCACTACCAGAATCGGTGTAATAAATCGAATACAGATCAGCCATGCCTTTTTCAGTTTGAAAGAAATCCCGTCTGATTCCACATGCTGCAAAATGCGCTTTGGTCCCCATATCCATCCAACGAAGATACACATGAGAATTCCGCCTATCGGCATCAGAATATTATCCGTCAGCATACCCATAAAATCAAATACAGAATAATTCAATATGGTTACGTCACCCAGTACCCCGAATGATAAGGCACTTGGGATTCCTAACAGAAATACACCCAATGCCACGAAAAACACAGCCGTTCTCCTTTTGCACTTAAAGTGATCCAACACGGAAGATACCACACATTCCAGAAGTGCTATAGCGGAAGTTAATGCTGCAAAAAACATCAATCCGAAAAACAGCAACGCAAAAATCCAGCCGCCGGACATACTTTCAAATACTTTCGGAAGCGTTCCGAATGTAAGGCTCGGTCCCTGTGCCGGCTCCAGCCCAAATGCAAATACTGCCGGAAAGATAGCCAGTCCCGCTAAGATTGCAACAAAGGTATCAAGACCTGCTACAATAAGGGCATTTTTCGGTATATTTTCTTTTCTGTTCAAATAACTGCCATAAGTGATCGTGATTCCCATACACAAACTCAGTGAGTAAAATACCTGTCCCAGCGCAGCCGGTACAGATTTCAGGTCAAATCCTCCGTTCAATTTAAAAACGAAATCCACACCTTGTTTAGCCCCCGGAAGTGTCAGGGAACGTATAACAATGATGATCAGCAAAATTAACAGTGCCGGCATCATAAACCGCGATGCTTTCTCTATCCCTTTTGTTCCTCTGTAACACACAAATCCTGTACATGCCATAAATACCAGATGCCAGATTACAGGTGATGCCGGCTCTGCGATATAAGCTGCGAAATCTGCCGGTGCATTCATGCTTGTAACATAACTTGCAATATATTTTAAGATCCAGCCACCGATAACACTGTAGTAAGATAATATAATAAACGCACATAAAATCCCCATAATACCAATGATTTTTGATTTGGGATTTAAATTCTCATATGCCTGAACCGGACCTTTTCCTGTCATTCTTCCAATACTCATCTCCGTAATCATAACCGGAAGCCCTAATACCGCTATAAAAATTAAATACGTAATTAAAAACTGAAATCCACCGTTCTTTCCCATCAAATACGGGAACTTCCACAGATTTCCTAGCCCAACCGCTGCTCCCGCAGTTGCCAGGATAAAACCCAGGCTAGATGCCCATTGTCCTTTTTTCTCCATTTTGCCCTCCAATTAAGATTGTCTTACCCTCTGCTTAAAAGAACAGAGTTAAAATCAGTTTAACAAAATTGTAGGTATATTTCAACAAAATTAATCATTTTTCCATATATATCTTCAAACTTTTTTAATTTTTCCCATAAACTTGTAACAGAAATATAACTTGCTTCTATTCTATGGCAGATGTAAAATAACAGTAACGAAAAAAGGAGGTGAAATCCATGTCAAAGAGAAAATACATATGGTTTGCCATTTGCAATATTATTTTTCTACTATCTACATTTCTCCATGAATGTATTCACGGTTTTAGCATGGCACGGCTTGGTCAGTCTGTAAGTACAGGTTTCAGACGAATTGGCAATGTGTATCTCTACCCCAGAGATTCCGGTTTCCGCATGAATCTGGATCTGGATATTAAGACACTTATGGATTTTAGTGTTCTGCTGACACTTACGCTGGCAGTCATATTCACCTTACTGTTTTGCAAAATCCGTTTTAAAAACCCTTTTACCAAAATGATCATTCTGGCACTGGCTCTTTGTAATTCCTGTCTGAGAATTATAGCATGGGGTGCTTCTCTTTTGCTTCCGGTCTTTGTCGGGCAGTCAGTAAGAATTGATGAATTGAATACCGGAACTGCGCTTGTCACAGCAACAGGTAATCCTTCCCTTCTCTACGTTCCTGCGATTCTTTCCGTTTTTATATCTCTCCTCTGTTTTATCAAGCTGCTTATGCGTCTGCGAAGAAGCCGTGATGAAGGCTATAAAAACTTTATCTTTTTGTTTTTTATGGCACTTATCAGTTCTTTTATCATTTCAAATATACTTGATAATTATATAAGAATTAACTGGATTGCCTGAAATTGCACAGTATTCAATGCATAGAAAGGCAGGGAACAGATTATTTGCGCTGTTCCCTGCCTTTTCTTTAGCTGCTGTCTTTCTTAGTTAAAAAATCTGGCTCCTACATAACCAACAAGTCCGTTTGCTTCTACTTTATACCATCCGCCTACATCTTCTAAAAATGTAACTGCCTGTCCTGCCTGCAGTGTATCCAGGATGGCTCCGTCATAACTTGGTGCTTCACGTATGTAAGCTGCTGCATTCATGTAAATTGTCTGGGGTACGGGTGCCTCTGTAGCTTCTGTCTGAGGTGGTGCATCTGTCTGCGGTGCCTGCGTCTGTGCTGTTGCCGAATCTGTTGCTTCCGTCTGTGCATTCGTCTGTGCATTAGCCTGAGCCCCGGCATTTGTGGATCCCCCACCGTTTACTGACTCCGATGATTTTGTAGATTCCCCGGGAGTTTCTGTTGATTTCTCTGTTGTTTTCTCCGTTGTTTTTTCTGTTGATTTATTGGTTTCTGATTTCTGTGTCTGCTTTTGTGTTTCTGGCTGCTTTTCTGTTTCTTTCTTATTCTCAGTTCCATTTTCTGTGCCGGGCTTTGTTTCTTCTGTCTGTTTTTTGCTGCCATCGCCGTTTGTCATCATATTCCCAAGCAGCTTATAACCGAAAAATAAAATACAAATCACTGCAATTACTGCAATCGCCAATACGAAATACCTTAAATTATCTGATAACCATTCTTTGAATTTTTTCATTACATTACCTCCATAACGAAATAACAGAAAACTTACCAGAGCTTTCTATTATTTAAATTAGTTTATGCCTGCTGCCCTGCAAACTGAGAATGATACAACTGTTCGTAGAAACCTTTTTTCTCCAACAGAGAATTGTGCGTACCCTGCTCTACAATATTACCATCTTTTACGACAAGAATCAAATCTGCATTTTTAATTGTTGATAAACGATGTGCAATAACGAAACTGGTTCTTCCTACCATTACCTTTTTCATTGCGTCCTGCAGCATTTTTTCAATTCTGGTATCCACAGAAGAAGTTGCCTCATCCAGTATTAATATATCAGGATCTTTTAAAATTGCCCTGGCTATGGTCAGAAGCTGTTTCTCTCCCTGGGAAATGTTTCCGCCTTCCTCATCGATGACCATATTATAGCCCCCGGGCAGAGTTTTGATAAAATGATGGACATTTGCCGCCTTTGCTGCATCGATGACTTCATCTTTTCTGGCATCCAGTCTACCATATTTAATATTTTCAAAAATACTTCCGGAGAAGAGCCAGGTATCCTGCAATACCATGCCGAATATGGAACGCAGGCTGCTGCGCTTCATCTGGCGGATATCTACACCATCGATTAAAATCCTGCCCTTGTTTACATCATAAAAGCGCATCAGCAGGTTAATCAGTGTTGTTTTTCCTGCACCGGTTGGACCGACGATGGCAACCATCTGTCCGGAATGTACCTCTACCGTAAAATCTTTGATAACAGGCTTTTTCCCATATCCGAAATATACATGATCAAATACCACCTTGCCCTGAACATCCGGAAGCTCTACAGCCGGATCTGCTTCTTTAACCTCTTCTTCTTCACCAAGTATCTCAAATATACGGTCCATTGCTGCAAACGCAGCCTGAATCTGGGAAGAAAGCTGGGAAACCTGGGACAATGGGTCATTAATCTGCCAGATATAACGAATGAACGCCTGCAGATTACCTATTGAAATGCCTCCACTGATGGCAAAAACAGATCCCACTACTGCAACACTGCCGATTGTCAGATAAGTAATCAGGGATATCAGCGGTGACATTACAGAGGACATAAATTGTGCTTTAAATGCATGTTTACGCAGATCCTCATTTATATTTACAAATTCTTCCACCGAAGATTCCTGCTTATTGAAGAATAATATCTCCTGAAAACCGGTATACATTTCTGTAATCGTACCGTTTAATTCTCCCACGGAATCCTGCTGCGCCCGGAACTGCTTCTGGCTTTTTCCTACAATAAATCTGGTAACCAGAAGTGCCAATGGTATAATGCACATTGCCATACATGCCATTACCGGCTGTATGGTGAACATCATTGTAATCGCCAGAATCAATGTCAGAACCCCGCTGATGACCTGACTAAAACTCTGCTGCAATGCTCCGGATACGGTGTCGATATCATTAGTTATCCGGCTTAAAACATCCCCAAAACTATTCGTATCAAAATAGCGTACCGGGAGTCTGCGTATCTTGTCCTGAACATCATTTCTCAGGTCATGCATGGCATTCTGAATAGAATCGGTCAGCAAATATACACTGATGATCTGAGAAAATGTTTTAATCAGATAAATTACAGCCAGCAGAACCAGAATTTTAGTTACTATCTCAAAGTGAACACCTGCATCCGGCAGCTTTTTCATAATATCCATTGCATCTTTTGAAAGCTGTGTGGTGATCATACCTTCTACTCTGGGAGCCACCGTCATGGCAGCTACCGATACAATAACCATCAGTACAGCACCGATAAATTTCCATTTATACGGAGCAATATACCTTTTCATCTGCTTCAGATTTTTAATAAACTTGCCTTTTTTATTACTACTCATGATCCAATTCCTCCTCACTCAGCTGAGAAGCTGCTATTTCATGATAAATCGGGCATTCCTTTAAAAGCTGTCTGTGGGTTCCCCTGCCAACAACTTTTCCTTCATTTAATACAATAATCCTGTCAGCATCCATAATACTTGCAATACGCTGTGCCACCACAAGGACAATTGCATTTCCGGTTTCTTTTTTCAGATCCTCCCTCAATTTTGCATCGGTTTTAAAATCCAGTGCAGAAAATGAATCATCAAATATGTAGATTCTTGGCCTTTTTGCTAATGCCCGGGCAATAGAAAGCCTTTGCTTTTGTCCTCCCGATACATTCGTTGCATTTTCCGTAATGTTTTCGGAAAATCCTCCCTTTTCCATAATAAATTCATAAGCCTGAGCAGTTCTTGCTGCCTTTTCCACTTCCGCCATGGTAGCTTCCGGGTTTCCAAAGCGGATATTATCAGCAATCGTACCGCGGAAAAGCATTGCTTTTTGTGGAATAAATCCGATCGTATTACGCAGACTTTTCAGATCGTATTCCCGAATGTCTGTGCCATTCATGGTGATCCTGCCCGCAGTCACATCGTATGCTCTGGGTATCAGATTTACAAGGGTACTTTTTCCAGAACCGGTACTGCCAATAAAAGCAACCTTTTCCCCCTTTTTAGCTGAAAATGAGACATCTTTTAATACTGCTTCCTCTCCGTCCGGATACACAAAAGTCACATGATCAAAGTTGATTTCCTCTACCTCGCACTCCATCTGTTTTCCATTCTCCGGATTTTTCACCTTTACATCCTGCTTTATTACTTTTTCAATACGTTTTGCACTGACTCTTGCCCTGGGATACATCATGAAGACTAGACAAAACAGCATAACGGAAAACATAGCATGAAACAGGTAATCCATAAATGCCACCAGCATTCCGATTTCCAGATTTCCTTTGTCAATCATTTTAGCTGCAACTGCAAAAATAGCCATTCCTGCAATATTCATTAACAGGAAGAAAGTCGGCTGGGTCATAGACATCAGCTTAAAGAGCTTTTTGGAATATTTCATATACTGATTGTTTTCTTCATTAAAACGCTGCTGCTCATGTGTATCGTTATTAAATGCCCGGATAACACGTATTCCGCTTAGATTTTCTTTGGAAACACGGTTAATTGCCTCCATTGCCATCTGCTGATTTTCACTGATCGGCTCAGAAATCTTAGCAACTGCGATTACACCCACTATAATGACCGGGACCGTAGAAATAATGATCAGCGATAATGGCAGTGACGTACGCAGTACCAGACTAAAGCTGACAAAAATCATAACCGGTGTCATAAGCGCTGTACGAAACAGCACATTCATAAACATCTGTATCTGGAATGCATCATTGTTTGTCCTTGTGATCAGGGATGCTGCACCAAACTGGTGATATTCACTGTGTGAAAATCCCTGCACCTTCCGGAACATCTCTGTACGGATATCACGGGTAATGGCAGTGGATAAATAAGCACAGCAATATCCCAGCAGTATGGTACCCGCAACCCCTAACAGGGAAATCACCAGTATAATGCCACCCATTTTAAAAATGTAATTCTTGTCTCCTGTCAAAACTCCCTGGTCAATCATCCTGGCTACAATCGTTGGTATGCCAAGTTCTACCAGTGCAAATCCAAAGACAGACAAAATGTTTAATAAAAACATTTTCTTGTAATTTTTAAGATATTTAACTATTAAATTCATGGGGATTCATCTCCAATATTCTTTATTTAATTTCAGCGTACTAACGTACTAAGATGAAGGGCACGTAGCGGGCTACGTAACCTGCATTCGGGGCAAATAAGCCGCAAAGCCGGGCATGCAGATGGGTGAATGAATTTTCAAACACGCTCTGGCGCCTACCTTCCGGATCCTGCCAATATATCATAATTAATAGTCCTGTAAAATAACGTTTCTATTTCTTCCCAGGACGCAGGCTTTTTGCCCATAATCCACATTGATTTCGTTACAACTGCCTCCAGATTCATGTCCTTCGCTTCCAGATAGCGGATCTTTCCTTCCAGTCGTTTCCCTACTTCATAGACTGATATATGGCTTCCCTCAGACATAACCTGGGTTGTAATTACCAGCACTTTCTCCTGTGGCTTATAGCTGTTCTGGCATTTACAAAAAGTATCCAGCAATTGATCCGGAATCCCTCCCACACCAAATCCTTCTATAATAATTACATCATACAGCCGGTATATTTCTTCAATAAGTTCCGGAGAGCTGCAGGGAGTTAGTTTCAGCAAAAATACTTTGGGATTTAAGTTTAATTCAAATACGGCATTTCCTCCCCTGGGGGCGGTAATGTAACGGATCACCTGACTATTGCGGATCACTGCAATATCCGGAAAATTAATACTTGAAAAAGCCTGATAGCTCAGCGTATTTATTTTTTTAGCTCTGGTTCCTGCAATTGCACGCTGTCCAAATACTACCTGTACACCATTGGTATCATCCTGAAGCATATAATGGAAACTGTCACGAAGATTCATCATTGCATCTGTTGATTCGAAAGAGATCGGCTTTTGTGCCCCGGTTAAAATCACAGGCTTTTTTGAATTCTGTATCATATAGGACATGGCAGCTGCCGTATATGCCAGAGTATCTGTTCCATGAGCAATCAAAAATCCATCATAACGATCATAATTTTCCTGGATACAGCTTACCAGTTTACACCAGTAACTATAGTTCATATTGGTGCTGTCGATATTGCAGATCTCTAAAGTATCTACCGTGCAGAGTCCTTCGATATCCGGTATATATGAAAGCAGTTCATCGCCGCCCAGAGCCGGAAGCAGCCCATGCTCACTCTCCTTAGATGCAATTGTCCCGCCAGTCGTCAGCGTTAAAAATTTCTTCATTTTATGCATTTCCCTCCTGTCCTTTTTCATACTCATGAAGATCAGTATACAATGAATTCTTCTTTTTGTACATGCTAAACATAAGATATTTATAGTACAATTATTCATGTTTTTACAAAATATATACAAAAAACCAGTGTTGATATTCGGAAGCATCACATGATCTGATTCTTCTGATTATCATTCGCACTGGTTTTATATTCTCAACTAATTAATTCTGTCTGATTATTTATAATTATCATTATTTTTGTAATTTTAGAGTTCTTTAATTATAGTTTAAGCAATTGTATATCCCCCATCCAGAATCAAATTGGCACCATTAAACAGACTGGCGGCATCACTTGCCAGATAAACTGCACAGGCTGCTACTTCCCGTGGATAACCAAAACGTCTGGATGGAATCATCTGCTTAAACGCATCTCCCTGCTCATTGTTCCAATTCATGGAACCCATAGGAGTTAATATAATAGTCGGGGAAATCGCATTCACTCTCACATTGTATTTTCCCCATTCCAGTGCAAGCTGCTTAGTCGCCTGAATCAGACCTGCCTTTGCGGTTCCATATGCAAGATGACGTTCTAATGCCACTACTCCTGCCTGAGAAGCAATATTTATAATGCTTCCGCCGCCATTCCTTATCATCGTTTTCCCAACAGTCAGTGACATACGCACAGCACCTGTTAAATTAACTGCCATTGTCAGATCCCAGACATGTTCCGTACTTTCCTCTGCGGATTCCAGATAGCCAACGCCGGCGCAGTTCACAAGGATATCAATCTTACCAAATGTTCCTATAGCTTCATTCACCGTCTCTTGAACCACTTCTTTACTTGTAATATCACCGGAACAAGACAGAAATCTTTTTCCCTGTCCGGATACATATTCCTTCAACTCCGGGGAATCTTCCAGATCAAATGCAATTATATCTGCACCTTTTCTGGCGAACATCTTAGCGATCTCCAACCCTATGCCACTGGAAGCACCGGTAATAACCGCATTCTTTCCATCCAATGTAAAGTCTTCATTCATATTATTATAACTTATCTCAGGACTCATTCAAACACCTCTCTTCCTTATCGGATCCCCAATATGATCACTCAGAAACCTGAATGAGTACCTTTAGGCTGCTGTCTTTATGTTCTTCGATATACCGGAAAGCTTTTGCATAATCAGCTAATTCAAAAGTTTTGGAAATTAGAGGCTTTGTGTGGATCATGCCTCTGTTCATCAGATCAATCGTTCGATCGTAATCTTTTTCCACGTACATCAGACTCCCAATTAACCGCAGTTCTTTATCCTGCACCAGACTCATATTGATTTCCGGTCGATTTCCAAATACTCCCACTACAACAATATCATGTCCCTTTTTAGACAGTTCTATTGCCTGATTAACGGTAGCACCAATGCCAACGCATTCAAAAAATATATCTGCTTTGTCCCCTTGGAATGCCTGTTTCATTGCTATTTCCACAGATACTTTTCCCGTATTTGCAATTTGCGAAATTCCACATTCCCTGGCAACCTCCAGCCGGTAATCGGATAAATCCGTAATCAGAACCTGCTTAGCCCCTTCCGCAAGAGCTGCCTGCGCTGTCAGATTCCCTATTGTACCAGCACCCATTACAACTACATTTTTTCCTTTAACATCAGCACCTCTATGTACCGCATGGACACCTACTGCTGCAGGTTCTATGGTAGCTGCGATTTCTTTTGGCATTCCCTTTGGTATTTTCTTCACCAAAGAAGCATCAAAAGCAAAATAATCACACGCAGCTCCCGGAGTCTGGCATCCTATTACTTTCAGGGTATCGCATATATTATATCTGCCGCTCCGGCAGGGCTCACATTGGTGACAGAAAATCTGCGGCATTGCCGTGACCAGTTCTCCGGGCAGTACCCCTTTGACCCCTTTCCCGGTTTCCACCACCCTGCCTACGAATTCATGTCCTAAAGTAATCGGGCATGTAATAAAAGGATGCTTCCCATAATAGGCATGAATATCAGAACCACAGATTCCTATATAATCCACCTTAATCACAATCTCATTTTCTTTTGCTACAGGTTTGGTCGTTTCTGTAATTAAAATTTCTTCCGGATTTGTCAATGTTGCTATTTTCATCTTTATACCTCCTACATATCCCAGGTCCCGCCTGCGATACTGCATTAATAAGTAGTTTCAGTTCTATTTAATCTGTCCGTTTTCGGTATGAATCTTAATCCACTCATCTACATTCTTCTCATCTATCAACTGTCCTTCAATTAAAGTTTTTTCAAATTCTTCCTTGCCTGAAAGGACTTTATCAATTATACCAAATGTAGTTTCAGCCATTACTTTTGCGTTCTGGACACAGGTAGCCGTCAACCCGCCATCTTTGATGGACAACACTGCATCTGC
Source organism: Robinsoniella sp. RHS (assembly GCF_001029355.1). Classification (NCBI taxonomy): domain Bacteria; kingdom Bacillati; phylum Bacillota; class Clostridia; order Lachnospirales; family Lachnospiraceae; genus Robinsoniella; species Robinsoniella sp. RHS. The sequence goes on along the minus strand of NZ_JNGB01000018.1, from coordinate 18,909 downwards.
CAATCCGTCTACACCGTAAAAGGTCATATTTTCCGCCCTTTTCGCATCTTTCGCGGCTTCCAAGGCTCCAAGAGCCATAGCGTCGTTCATCGAAACCACTGCATCAATCTGATCATATGCCTGCAGCCAGTCTTCCATAAAGTTCATCCCCTTTGATTTTTCCCAGTCTCCAATCTGCTCATCCAGAATCTCAATATCTGGTCTTGCATCAAACAACGTCTTTTGAAAACCTTCTCTTCTTCCAATAGAATGAGAATTTCCGGATGGTCCCAATAAGATTACAACTTTCCCATTTTGCGGGATTTTCTGTGCTGCAACTTCTGCTACAATAGACCCCTGTTCTATGGGATCACAATCTACATTGGATGCGTACTGGCTACCGCCGTCGCTCTGGTTAACCATTAAAATCGGTGTTCCATCCTGTACATACTGATCTACCAGATCTGCTTCCGCATCGGGCTCCAATGGATGCAGAATAATATAATCATATCCCTGGGTAACACAATTTTCCAGATTCGCCAGCTGGGTAGATAATGTATTCTTAGAATCCAGAATCGTCAGGGTCATATTGGGATATTGTTTCACTGCAATCTGAAGTTCCTGTGCCAGCCAGGCAGCAAAAGTTGCTGACATGTCAGTAGGAAGCAGTGCAATTTCAAACTCTCCCTTTGCATCACTGGCAGCATTTGATACTGCTTCCATTGCTGTCTCTGCCGTCTCTTTTGCTTCTTCTTTTTCCGTTACCGCTCCTTCTGCCCCGCCGCTGCTGCATCCTGTAAACAATGCCGCCATCATAACCGCTGCTAACATTACGCTTAATACTCTTCTTTTCATTTTAAACCCTCCTTGATTTCATATTTATTTACTACTCTGAGCTATTTCAGAGGTAGTTTCCATAATCTTCATTTTCCGTTTTCCTCTTTTCGACCGAATATCAAACAATACCGCTATAATAATCAAAAAACCTTTGATGATCTGCTGGGAATAAGACTCTACCCCTAACAGATTCATAATATTATTTAATATTCCAATAATTAATGAACCAACCAGCGTTCCAAAAGCCGTACCCACACCTCCGGCAAAACTGGTTCCTCCCACAACCGTGGCCATTATGGCATCTGTCTCATATCCTGTTCCTTCACTGGGAATTCCTGCATTTAATCTTCCCATTAAAATCATGCCGGCAATCGCTGCAAAAACTCCTGAAATAATAAAGGTGACCCATTTTGTCTTTCTAACCTGAATACCTGCTGCATTTGCTGCATCTTTATTTCCGCCAATTGCATATATGTATCTTCCAAACTTTGTATATTTTAATAAAATATGGGTGATCAGGCACATAACAGCCATAAATACTACGGTAATTGGAATTACACCAAATACGGTACCCTGTCCAAGAATCTTAAAATCACCAATCTTATAGACATTATTTCCAGCGGTATACAGACAGATACTGCCAAAGGTTATCGTCTGCATCGCCAGGGTAACGATAAACGAAGGAAGTCCAAAATGGGCTACAAATAACCCGTTTAAAGCGCCAACTACAGCCCCCAGAAGAAGTCCGAATAAAACAGCCAGGAGCAGATTGCCGGTAGCCACATATAAGATACATGCATAAGTTCCAGCCATTCCCGCAAGGCTTCCGATGGAAAGATCTATTTCACCGCTGATAATTACCATACCCTGGGCAAAAGACAAAATTGTTACAATGCTCACTTGCTTTAATATGTTCATTAGATTTGTTGATGTCATGAATTTCGGTGACAAAAAGGAACAGATCACCACCATCACAATCAAAATTAAAAATGTAGAAAATTTTTGTATTCTCGTTTTTACATTACTTTTCATTTTTATACCCCTTGCATATTGCAGGCCTGTCTGCAATACTGCCACAAAATAGTAAAGGTGAAAGTATCACAGTGTGGCTACCTTTCCATCTTAAATTTTCTTTCACCCGTTTCTCCTTTTCCCCCGGTTTTTGTAGCTAATTTCATAATTCTTTCCTGGGAACACTCAGCTCTTCCAATGACACCCGTCACATACCCCTTATTCATAACATATATGCGGTCACACATTCCGATTAATTCCGGCAGCTCAGAAGATATCATAATGATACTGAGTCCTTTTTCTTTCACCAGCTTCATCATGATATTATATATCTCCAGCTTTGCCCCCACGTCAATTCCACGGGTCGGTTCATCCAGTATCAGTACTTCACCATCCAGCATGAGCCATCTTGCCAGTATTACTTTCTGCTGATTTCCTCCGCTTAAAGATCCCAGATCAGTTTCTATACCGGCGCCTCTCACGTTCAGCATGGAAGACATTGATTTTGCTTCTTCCATTTCTTTTTTAAGGTTCAGAAAACCGCCCTTCCTTACCCGGAGACTGGCAAGCGCAATATTTTCGCGAATACTTCTGATTCCCACCACCCCTTCTTTCTTGCGGTCTTCTGATACCATCAGTATTTTGTTACGAATAGCCTGAGAAACATTTTTAATCTCTACTTTCTTATCATTTAAAATAATTTCCCCTGAATCATATGGGTCCAGTCCAAATATCGCCCTTGCGACTTCCGTCCGCCCCGCTCCCACGAGTCCTGCCATTCCAATAATTTCCCCTTTTCTTAAGGTGAGGTTTACCTTTTCAAAGGTATTCTTGCTGGATAAATCCCGAACTTCAAAGATTACTTTTCCAAGGGGAACCTCCTCTTTGGGATAGATATTGGAAATTGGTCTTCCTACCATATGGGCAATCAGGGTGTCATTGTTAAAATCAGCTGCCGGACCTGTGATAATCGATTGTCCATCCCGAATCACCGTTATATCATCTGCTATCCGGAAAATTTCTTCCATTTTGTGCGAAATATAAAGAATACTGATTCCCTGACTGCGCAGACGGTTAATTGTCTCAAAAAGAGCTTCCACCTCCTGATTGCTGATGGAAGATGTAGGTTCATCCATAATAATTACTTCCGCCTTAAATGCTACTGCTTTTACAATTTCAAGCATCTGAATATTAGAAACGGAAAGCTCTTTAATTTTCATTCCCGGATCATAATCCAGACCATTCTCCCGGAAAATAGATTTCACATTATTGCGCAGTTCCTTCCAATCAACCACTCCGGCCTTTCCGGGATGCTTTCCCATAAAAATATTCTCTTCAATGGTAAGATCGGGAAAGAAATTTAATTCCTGATAAATCATTGCTATTCCCGCTGCCGAGGATTCCAGCGGGCTTGCAAAAAACACTTCTTTCCCATCCAGCAGTATCTGTCCGGAATCTCTTTGATACAGACCATTGATGATTTTCATCAGGGTAGATTTTCCTGCGCCATTTTCTCCCATCACGGCATGTACCGTTCCCTTACGCAATGAAATATTAACGTGATCCAGTGCCTTGACGCCGGGAAAGCTTTTACAGATATTTCTTAATTCCAGTTTTACGTTATTTTCCATTCCTTCCTCTTTTCCGCAGTGTGTTCTAATTGCCTGCTTACTTTACCCCTTCCATCATCGCCTTTACTGAATCCGGACTGATCTTACCTTCCATTGGACCAAATGCCATTGTATTCAACGCTCCTGCGGCCGATGCCATCCGGGCAGCCTCAATTAAATCTCTGCCTTCCAGCAAACCACATATAAATGCTCCGTCAAAACAGTCCCCGGCACCAGTTGCATCCACCGGTTCAATCGAAAAAGCACAGATATCTGATTTTCCTTCCCTCGTATGGATACTGCATCCCCTGGAACCGTTTTTAAGCACCAGTATCTCCAGTTCCGGGTTTTCAAAGCAGGCTTCTACTGCCGTTTCCACTGTACTTTTCCCTGTAATCTGGAGAAGCTCATCCACGCCCGGTAAAAAAATATTTGTATTAGCCATGACTTCTCCCACAATCCCTGATACTTCCTGGTCATGCATTAATTCCTTGCGGATATTGGGATCAAAAGAAATCTTTGCCCCTAAGCTTTTTGCAAGTTTCATGGTATCAAGAATCTCTTTGGCAAAATTCTTATTAGAAAGAAGAGAGCATCCCATAACATGAAAAAATCTGACACCATTCATTACTTCCCTGCCGGGCATTTTAGCTTCGGCTGCAGGAGTGTTGCCCATATGAAAAATGAACTTCCTGGAACCATCGGAAAAATAGGTTACAAATGCCACTCCGGTTGCCCCTGTATCACTTTCCATCACACAGGAACAGTCTACTCCGTCCCCTCTCAGACGATTCAGAATATTTTTACCAAAGTCATCTTTTCCGACTCCGCCGATTATCCCGGCGCTGTGCCCCAGCCTTGCTGCCGTATCAATGAAGATTGCCGGAGCCCCGCTTGGAAACGGACCTTTGAATAAACCCGGCTGATCCAGCAAAACCCCCTCTTCGATCCGCATAATCTCTACAATCATCTCACCCATAATCCATATATCTGCCATCCGTTTAATCTCCTTTTATATCGTTTTCTTTTAGAACTTACTTTTCAGAAACGCCAGAGAATCCGCAAGCTCTCTGCTGAGCTTCTCTTCATCAGCCCCATTGCTCAGATCCCTCCATACTTTGATATCCTTACCTATCTGTCCGCCCATCTTCACAAATGGCTCCATTACAACACTTCCCTCATATCCAATTTCCTGAAGTGCCTTGCCGATTTCTCCCCAGGGAAGTGCTCCCTGTCCCGGTAGTTTACGGTTTCCTTCTCCTACATGGAGTTCTCCCATATAGTTGCCGGCACATCGTACAGCCTTTGCAATATTGTCTTCTTCGATATTCATATGAAATGTATCTAACAGCAGCTTCACGTTAGGTGACCCGACTTCCCTGCAGAATTTTACTCCTTCTTCACAGGTGTTGAGAATATGAGTTTCAAATCGGTTTACTACCTCCAGACACATCTCAATCCCCAGTTCCTCTGCCGTCTTAGCCATCTTTCCTACACTTTCAACACCTCTACTCCAGATTTCATCTTTATTCAGGTCCGAAAAATCATTAGGCCAATATGTATACATCACTCCTACAATTTTCTTCGCTCCTATCTTCACCATATTTTTCATAATATCCGTTAAATAAGAGATTCCGGCTTCCCGGACTGACGGATCTTTAGAAGCAACATCTTTCTCCTTCGCCGGCCCTATATTCGCCGTAATCTGCAGCCCCAGTTCACTACAGGTATTTTTCAGTTCCAGTAGCTGTAAATCCGACATCTCCAGCAGATGTCCTGCCCCTACTTCCATAATATCAAAACCTGCTTTCTGAATCTTTCCAGCTGTTTCGATATAATCGCATCTCCATTCATTTCCCCAGTAGGAATATAACACTCCAAATTTCATTCTTCAATCTCCTTTCAAATTGTGCTCGTGCTCATTAGGTAAATAAATCATAACACGCAATAGATTTTATATCAATAGTTTAATTTTACCTATTTTTTATATTAGAATTTGTAACTATATACCAAAGATAAAATTTGTCATTGAATTTGTAATTCAAGTACATATATTCTTGATTTCTAAAGGAATAGACATCACAGAAATTATATGATAATATGAAAAAAAGAGATTGACCGAAAGGAAGTAGAAGTTTATGGCCGTTACGATCAAAGAAATCGCTGACCTGGCTAATGTGTCACGTGCAACTGTAGATAAAGTGATTCATCACAGACCGGGTGTAAAAAAAGAAACAGAAGAACGAATCCTGACGATCCTGAAAGAATTAAATTATCAGCCTAACCTGATCGGAAAGGCATTGGTAAATAGTAAAAATCCATTTAAACTGGGGATTATTTTAACACCGGAATATAACACCTACATACAATATACCCTCAAAGGAATCCGAAGAGCAGAAAAAGAATTTTCGCACTTTGGAATAGATGTTACGGTTAAAATGCTGACATCTTTAGAGCCAGTTGAACTTATGAGTATCCTGAATGAATTTCAGGCAATGCATATCTCCGGCCTGGCTATCCTTCCTATGGACGATGCCCAGGTAAAGGCTAAGATCAATCAAATAGCAGGAGAAGGCACTGCAGTCGTAACTTTTAATTCAAGATTAAGGGGCATTGATGAGATTTGCTTTATCGGACAAGACCATTACAAAGGCGGAAGAATAGCCGCAGGACTTATGGAAAAAATTGTCCCGGAAGAGGGGGACATCGGAGTTATTATCAGTACAAAAAATCTGTCCTGCCATCAGGACCGTTTATCGGGATTTACAACACGAATTGCAGAAAGTAAGATTCCCCTTTCCATTGTCGATATTCAGGAGAACCAGGATCGGAAAGAAGATGCCTTCCGTATCACACTGGAATATTGCAACAAATACCCTAATCTGAAAGGTATTTACCTGGCTGGCGGTGGGATCACCGGCGTTGCCAGCGCACTGTCATTATCTAACAATAAGAGTCGTATAAAATTAATATGCCACGATTTGCTTCCGGAGTCAAGTACTTTATTAAAAAATGGCATTGTTGATTTTGTTCTGGGTCAAAGTGCAGAAGAACAAGGCTACCAGCTTATCAAGGTACTATTTGATTTTCTTGTAAAGGAACAGACTCCAAAAGATCAGTTTTATGAGATTCCGGTGGAGATTATTACCGGGGAGATGGTGTAGATTTAACCGGGATTCACAATTCTCTGTAAACTAAAGTACAGCCCTTATCATATATGATAAGGGCTGTATTCAGCTTATATTAATTCCTATTTATTATTCAAAGCTGCCTGTGCTGCTGCTAATCTAGCGATCGGCACACGGAATGGTGAGCAGGAAACATAGCTTAAACCAATCTTATGGCAGAATTCTACGGATGAAGGATCTCCACCGTGTTCTCCACAGATACCAAGTTTAATGCCTGCATTTGTTGAACGGCCTTTCTTAACTGCCATTTCTACTAACTGGCCAACACCGTTCTGATCTAATCTTGCAAATGGATCTGATTCGTAGATTTTTGCTTTGTAGTAAGCATCTAAGAACTTACCGGCATCATCACGTGAGAAACCAAATGTCATCTGTGTTAAATCGTTTGTACCAAATGAGAAGAATTCAGCTTCTTCAGCAATTTCGTTAGCAAGTAAAGCTGCTCTTGGGATTTCGATCATTGTACCGATGTGGTAAACGATGTCAGATCCTTTTTCTTCTTTTACTTTTTCTGCTGTTTCAACAACAACATCTTTAACGAATTTTAATTCTGTTTTATCACCAACTAATGGGATCATGATTTCAGGAACTACGTTGTAACCTTTTTCAGCTTTTACTTCGATAGCTGCTTCCATTACGGCTCTTGTCTGCATTCTTGCGATTTCAGGGTAAGTTACAGCAAGACGGCATCCTCTGTGTCCCATCATTGGGTTGAACTCGTGTAAGTCGTCACATTTAGCTTTTACTTCTTCTGGTGTCAAGCCCATGTCTTTCGCTAATGCAGCAATATCTTCTGCATCAGTAGGTACGAACTCATGAAGAGGAGGATCTAAATAACGAACTGTCATTGGTTTTCCTTCCAGAACTTCATACATTGCTTTGAAGTCAGCTTTCTGGAATGGGATTAATTCGTTAAGAGCTGCTTCTCTTGCTTCTACACTGTCAGAAAGGATCATTTTACGGATCTTAGGAATTCTGTCAGCATCAAAGAACATATGCTCTGTACGGCAAAGACCGATACCTTCAGCTCCTAATTTAACAGCGTTAGCTGTATCTGCAGGAGTATCTGCATTTGTTCTAACTTTCAATGTTTTGAATTTATCAGCCCATCTCATAATTCTTCCGAAATCTCCGCTTACGGATGCTTCTTCAGTAGCGATGTCGCCTAAATAGATCTTACCTGTAGAACCGTCTAAGGAAATGTAATCTCCTTCTACAATTTTGTGTCCGCCAAGTTCGAAGTATTTTGCTTCTTCATCAATTTTGATTTCTCCACAACCGGATACACAAGCTGTACCCATACCACGTGCAACTACTGCTGCGTGAGATGTCATACCGCCGCGAACTGTTAAGATACCTTCTGCTGCATGCATACCTTCGATATCTTCAGGAGATGTCTCAAGACGAACTAAGATAACTCTTTCACCAGCTTCGTGAGCTGCTTTTGCTTCGTCTGCTGTGAAGTATACTTTACCTGCTGCTGCACCTGGAGATGCCGGCAGAGCTGATCCGATTACTTCGCCTGCTTTTAATGCTGCTGCATTAAAGGTAGGATGTAATAACTGATCCAGGGATTTTGCTTCGATTCTGCAAACTGCTTCTTCTCTTGTGATCTTTCCTTCATCAACTAAATCACAAGCGATTTTCAGAGCTGCAGGAGCAGTTCTCTTACCGTTACGTGTCTGTAAGAAGTATAATTTACCTTCCTGGATTGTGAATTCCATATCCTGCATATCACGGTAATGATTCTCTAATTTTTTAGCGATTGCCATGAATTCTTCATAGCATTCCGGTAAATCTTCTGCTAATTTAGAAATTGGCTGTGGTGTACGGATACCGGCAACAACGTCTTCACCCTGAGCGTTGATTAAGTATTCACCGTAGATACCATTGTCACCGGTAGATGGATTACGTGTAAACGCAACACCTGTTCCGGATGTTTCGCCCATGTTACCAAATACCATTGCCTGAACGTTTACAGCTGTTCCCCAGCTTCCAGGGATATCGTTCATACGACGGTATACGATAGCACGAGGGTTGTCCCAAGAACGGAATACCGCTTTAACAGCTTCCATTAACTGGATCTTAGGATCCTGTGGGAATTCTTCGCCCATTTTTTCTTTGTAGATTGCTTTATATTTTGCAATTACTTCCTGTAAATCTTCTGCTGTAAGATCTGTATCGAATTTAGCACCTTTTTCTTCTTTGACATCTGTTAAGATACCTTCAAAGAAAGTTTTGCTCATTTCCATAACTACATCTGAGAACATCTGGATAAATCTTCTATAAGAATCATATGCGAATCTTGGATTTCCAGTTTTCTTAGCGAATCCTTCTACTGCAACATCATTTAAACCTAAGTTAAGAATTGTATCCATCATACCTGGCATAGAAGCTCTAGCTCCTGAACGTACAGATACTAATAATGGATCTTCATTATCACCAAATGTTTTGCCCTGAATTTTTTCCAGTTCTCCGATTGCTTTGAAAATCTGATCCTGCACTTCTTCTGTAATTTTCTTGCCGCTATTGTAATAGTCAGTACAAGCTTCTGTCGTAACGGTGAAACCTTGAGGGATTGGAAGTCCTAAGTTAGTCATTTCAGCTAAGTTAGCACCTTTTCCACCAAGAAGGTTTTTCATACTTGCGTTTCCTTCTTTGAATAAGTAAACCCATTTTGCCATTTTTACTAATTCCTCCTAAAATGTATTTGTATATGTTAGTACAGAGTATCTGATCCCTGCATAACTACCATATCTGCGAGCTTTGCGCACAGTTTTATTTTAACACATATCCTAGTCTAGTCAAGTGAAAAACCGCATTAATAACCCTATATTACGTATTTTTTTCAGTAATCCCGCAAAAATATAAGCCCTGCCGCATTTTTTTGTCGCGTCAGAGCTTATATTATTTACAATATGTTACACTTTTTTTATTTATAAACCAGATGTCTCGGGATACCGTCTACCATTACCGGAGGATAATCTCCCTGTACCAGCGGCTTCACATATGCCAGAAATTCATTGGTAACATACGTTCCGTCTTTGGATATCCAATCCCTTGGAACCAGTTTTTCATCATTTGCGATCTTATGCACATCATAAATACCGGTAGCACATTGATATGGATCATCCGATACACGGTCAATGACAACCATCTTTCCCGTATCTCCTTCGTCAGCTGCTTTAACGGCAGCACCTCCTACCATAAACGCTTCGTTAATATCCACTCTGGATGCCACATGGGATGCACTTCTTTGCAGCGTGCTGAATTCCACGCCCCTTGTCTTACATCCAATCTCTGCTGCTATAAGGTTCGCCAGATAATCCGCTGTTCCGCTAAGCTGCTTATGTCCAAATGCATCTATATAGTCAGAATTCTGGGAAAGTTCACATACATATCTTCCGTCTGCTAATTTAATTCCCTCGGAAACGGCTACCACTATGGAATGTTTTTTCTTTATCAGGGAACGTATTTTATCTAAAAACTTTGATACATCGAATGGAAGCTCCGGCAGATAAATTAAGTCCGGTCCATCACAGTCCTCTCCTTTTGAAAGGGCTGCCGCGCCGGTAAGCCAGCCTGCATTTCTTCCCATAATTTCGATGATTGTAACAATATCCTTCTTGTATGACAGTCCAAGACCGTCCCGGATTACTTCTTTTGTGGATGTTCCAATGTATTTTGCCGCACTGCCAAAACCAGGAGTATGATCAGTAAGTGCCAGGTCATTGTCAATGGTTTTCGGCACACCTACAAATTTCTGCGACTGTCCCGTAAGTATTGCATAGTCGGAAAGCTTCTTAATGGTATCCATGGAGTCATTGCCGCCGATATAGATAAAGCTGTCAATCTCCAGCCTGTTTAATATCTCGAATATCTTCTCATAGATATCTTTATCTTCATGTATCTCCGGCAGTTTATAACGGCAGGATCCCAGATAAGCCGATGGAGTTCTCTTCAGTAATTCAATATCCAGGTCATTCTTGATATATTTAGACAGGTCAATGTATTTCTCATCTAAAAATCCCTGAATCCCATGAAGCATACCAAACACTTTATGAAATCCTCTATCCCTTGCAGTCTTATAAACACCGGCTAAACTGGAATTAATAACTGCTGTCGGGCCCCCCGATTGTCCTACAATAACATTTCTTTTCATGTCAATACCTCCGTCCTCGCATTCTGCACAAATTTATAGTTGCTATTATATCAAATAAATACAAAACATACAAGGTTTTTGTTTGGAAACGTGCAATTTTACTTTATCTCCAAACTTTTATCACATTTTCATATGCAATTTGCTTAGCTTCTGCCAAAGTCACCTCATCCGTTCCGGTTTTTCCATCCAGATAGTACCAGAAGGCGCTTATCTGCGGAAACAGCCCAACTGCTGCGCGGTAATAGGATATTGGCTGAGGGATCAGCTTTTCTTTGTAAGCCTGATTCACCAGCCCGGTGACAAAGCAGCGCAGTCCGCTGTCATACCCTTCCAGCTTCAGAATGCTTTCCAGATGCTCCTGCTCCATTGTGATGGACTGTGCATGGAAACACAGATACTGAAGCCAGCTTCTTCTGGTCTTATAATTATTCTCCATATTGTTCAGGATCTCGTATATTTTATCCTCGAAACAATCTTTTTTCATTACACAGTGTGCCATATCACAGATGCTTTTATGGATATTGTAAAGAATCGCCTTTGTTATGATTTCTTCTTTACTTTGAAAATAGTCATATGCCGTACCTTTCCCTATGCCCGCCTTTTGGGTAATATCCGATACTTTGATGGAATGTAAACTCATTCCATCAAGCACCAGTTCATTCACTGCCTCATACATAGCCGTGACCTTTGGGGAATTCAGCTGCAGCAAATCCTGTAACTTTCCTGCGTCCATTTATATTTCCTCCTCTGTGATGTCTTCTTTCCGGTTAAAAATATCATAAATACAGGGAACAACCACCAGCGTAAGCAATGTTCCGTAAATTAATCCGCCTATCGTTACAATTGCCATAGGCTGAACCATATCGGAACCCATTCCGATTCCCATGGCCATGGTGGAAAGCCCTAAAACCGTTGTCAGCGCCGTCATAATAATCGGGCGCAGTCTGGTCATTCCGGCTTCTGCAATTGCTTCTTTTTTCTCCATACCGCCTTTTCTAAGCTGGTTAATATAATCAACCAGAACAATACCATTGTTTACAATAATACCGGACAGCATTACAAATCCGATCATGGCTATGACGCTGACTGGATTATTGGTGAGAAACAGTCCCAGTAAACCACCCGTAAATGCAAGGGGTATGGTAAACATAATGATAAATGGTGACAGCAGAGACTGAAATTGTGCAACCATGATCAGATACATAAATACCACTGCAAGACCCAGCATTTTAAATACTTCCGTCATCGATTCTTTTATTGTCTGATCCTCTCCTGCCATCTCTACGGTATAGCCCTTTGGTACATCGTAATTGACCAGCTTTTTATTAATTTCATCTGATACAATACCGATATTCGCATCTTTGTCCAGACCGGCCGTTACAGTTACATAACGGGTCTGCGATTCTCTGTTAATGGAAGTAAAGCCTTCTGTATCCACGAATTTTACAATATCCATAAGTGGTACATCTTTATCTTTTCCTTCTGCATCTTTTCCGGTAATACGCAGTTTTTTAATTTCTTCTCTGGTTAGGGATTTGTCTGCACCATCCACCACCATAACTGAGTAGTCTTTGGCATCTGCTGAAATCGTAGTTGCTGATTTTGCATCTGCCAGTTTCCCCTGCAGATACTGGAAGACCTGCGCAACCGTCAGCTGATATTCAGAAGCTGCCGTTTTGTCTACGACCAGACGCATTTCCTGTGTTTTCTCTTCCACACCGTCAGACACATCCTGCGTACCTTTTACTTCTTTTACGATCCCGGCAACATCTGCTGCTATTTCCTTGATCGTATCCAGCTCACGACCCTTAACCTTTATGGATACCCCGCTTCCTCCCAGCGCTGACATATCCATGCTGGAAGTCTCTACTTCGATTTCGCAGGGGAAGTCCTTTGTCCTGTTTTTAATCTCTTCTGCTATTTTGTCGTTGGAGGCTTTCTTATTTTCACTTAACAGTACATACATGGTTACTTTATTGGTTTTTGATTTTCCGCCTCCGAACATACCTGCACCGGAATTTCCCGCCATTGCTCCCACATCGGCAACATCCTGGATATTCTGTATTTCTTCCATTACTTTATCAGACATTTCTCCGGTTTCTTTCAGGGTAGCCTCATCCGGCATGGTCAGGCTCACATTCATCTGGGTACTCTCCATGTCAGCCATAAATGCAGTACCTCTGGATACCGCCAGTACACCGCTTAATATCAGCAGAACCACTGCACCAATGAGAACAACCGGCTTAAACTTAAGCGCCAGCTTTATAATTTTTCCATATCCCGCAATCAGCCGGTCCAGTACCTTACTTTGCTTTTCGGCAGTATTTTTTAACAGTCCTGCCCCCATCATCGGCACCAGAGTCAATGCAACTGCAAGACTTGCCAGGAGGGAAAACGCAATAGTAAGCCCCATATCCACAAACAGCTGCCTGGTAATGCCTTTGGTAAACACAATCGGTGCAAATACGCAGATGGTAGTCAGGGTGGATGCCGCAATTGCACCTGCAACCTGATGAGCCCCCTCTACTGCCGCCTTTTTCACCGGAAGTCCTTCCGTCCTCAGACGGTAAATATTTTCTATAACAACAATGGAATTGTCCACCAGCATCCCCACTCCCAAAGCCAGCCCGGATAAGGAAATGACGTTCAGGGTAATCCCGGTAAAATACATCAGCACAATAGCGGTCATAATACTGATCGGTATGGAAAATGCAATAACCAGTGTCGGGCGGAAACTCTTTAAAAATAAAAACAGCACAAGGATTGCCAGTATACCGCCCATAATCATATTCTGAATAACCGAATCTACTACCAGATCAATGTATACCCCCTGATCCATAAGGGTAATAAAGTGAGCCTGGGGGTTGGACTGTGTCAGTTCATCAAACCGGGCTTTGATCCGGTCTGATACCTCTCCGGTGGAATATCCGGACTGCTTCTGCATGGTAAATAAGATACCTGCATGGCCGTTAATCTTTGCATATACCTCATCGCTGTTATCGGTTACTGCAACATCTGCCACATCCGACAATTTAACGGGCTCTACTCCATCCATATGCATATCCATTAAAACCAGGTCAGATAAGTCTTCCACCTCTGTAATCTTGTCGCCTACCCTTACCAGATAATCCACGCCATCTTCCGTAACGTATCCGGCAGGCATGGTAAAGTTCTGGGCAGCCAGAATCCCTTTTACCATATCTGCTGTTACAATCTGATCCAGATCGGCCTTATCGTATGCCGCATCTCGCTGAGAATCCAGCTGGTCTTTTGCAGATTTTAACTCTTTTTCCCCACTGCTTAATTCTGCCTTTGTGGCTGCCAGTTCAATCGTAGCCGTTACCTTCTGCCTGTTCAGCTCTTCCAGTGCTTCTGCTACGGTGGACTGTCCTGTTTTTATCTGCGTCTTCGCTGTCTCTAACTGCTGTTTCGCAGTTTCCAGCTGAAGAGCGCCCTCATCCAGCTGTGCTTTCCCATTTGTGATCTGATCCTGAAGCTCATTAAGCTGGGACTTCAGTACTTCAATCTGTTCTTTTCCCTGGGCGGCCTGCTTTTTTCCTTCTTCGATGAGCGCAGCTCCCACATCAGTCTGATCTTTGCCTGCGGATGCCTCCACCGCTTTTTCCAGCAGGGCTTTGCTCTGAGTCAGCTTAGATTTGGTATCTGTCAGTTCAGCCAGCTTTTCATCAATCTGGCTTTCCTCTATACCCATCTTTTTTAAACCGTCTTCTATTGCACGGATACCTGCTTCTGTCTGCTGCAGCTGCTTTTCCAGTTCTTCTATTTTATCAGCTGGTGCCATTTCACCCAGTGCCCGCAGCTGCTCCAGTGCCTTTGTAAGTTCTTCCTGCGCCTTTCGCAGTGCCGGGAGCTTCTCTTTCGCCTGGGTTAAAGCTGCCTCGGCATCTGTAATCTGCTGTATCTGGTTTTCCAGTTCTTTTAGCTGCTCCGGCAGAGACTTCATCTGAGTGGCCGCATCTTTTAATTCTTCTGCCTTTTTTTCCAATTCTGCTTCGCTTTGGGCAAGCTCGCTTTCCTTGGCTGCCAGTTCTGCCTGTCCCTGGGTAAACTTAGTTTCCAATACTTCAATGAGAGATCTGGATGTTTCCAATGTCTGCTGTTTTTCTGCTATAGCGGCAAGCGCTGAGTCGATCTGTACTTCGTTTTTCAACAGTTCGTCCTTACCGCTGCTAATCTGAGCTTCTGCATTTGCAGTCTGGTCAGCCAGTTCTTTCTGTCCTGAATCTAACTGCTTTTTGCCGTCTTCGATCTTGCTTTGGGCTTGATCCATTTCCGTTTTTGCATCCGCAAATTTAGCATCCAGGGATGCGATAATTTTCTGATTCACTGCATCTACTTTTTCCTGGCGGATGACAACCTTTATATCTTCCTTCACATCTCCCGAAGTAGATGCGGAAGCTACACCCTCAATACTTTCCAGATCCGGGAGCAGTTTGTTCTTCACCAGTTCCGTAAGTTCTGAGCTGCTCATATCACCGGCTTCCACTGCCGCTACCATAATGGGCATCATGTCCGGATTCAGCTTCATGATTATCGGACTTCCCACGGCATCATCCCAGTAACCTTTGATCTGGTCCAGACTTTCCCGCATTTCAATGGTGACTGCGTCCATATTGGCACTCTGGGAAAATTCAAGTATAACCTGTGATACATTTTCACTGGATACTGAGGTAACATTTTCAATATTACTAATGGTTGCCATTGCCTGTTCCACAGGCTTGGTGACCATCGACTCTACCTCCTCCGGGCTTGCTCCCGGGTACGTAGTCATAACAATTGCATAAGGCAATGTCATATCCGGAAGCAGATCTGTCTTCATATTTAAAAATGACACAACCCCCAGTATAATTACCAGAACCACAGCCACTACTACCGTATACGGCCGTTTCACACTATATCGAGATATCATATTTCCTCCTTCCTTTGCGTATAACCCCACAATCATATTATTTGCAGATAATTTCCTGTGTTCTTCCGTCCGACCAGTCAGTCAGTTTTGTGAAATCGAAAAACCGCGATGCAAATGTTTATTGCTATCGCGATTTTTTAAATCTATAACGTTATCTTCCCGCTTAGTTACAGCTCGTCAATCAAAGCCCAGATTTCATCCCTGCCCTGTTTTGTCTCTGCAGAAAAAGGTATTATCTGAGTTCCTTCTACCACATTCAGACCTGTCCTGACCTGTTTTAAATGCTTTGGAACCTGGCTTCTTTTCAGCTTGTCCAGTTTCGTTGCAATAATAATTGGCTCATATCCATTATGCAGAATCCAGTCATACATGGTTTTGTCATTTTCCGACGGCTCATGGCGGATATCAATTAACAAAAACACTGCTTTAAGCTGTTTTGACTCATGGAGATAACGCTCGATCAGTTTCCCCCATTTTTCTTTTACCGCCTGGGCAACCTTTGCATAACCATATCCCGGAAGATCAACCAGATACATTTCATCATTAATATTATAGAAATTGATTGTCTGGGTTTTTCCAGGCGAAGAACTGGTTCTCGCAAGGGATTTCCGGTTCATCAGCCCATTAATTAAGGAAGATTTTCCCACATTGGACTTCCCTGCAAATGCAATCTCCATTTTATCATTATCCGGAAGCACGCTGGTTATTCCGCATACTGTCTCTAATGCTACATTTTTTATTACCATATTTTCCTCTCATACCGCTATTGCTGCGGTTTCAAACATCTTCCCGGTTAAGCTTTAACCAGTGCCTCAGGCAGAATGTCTTTCATCGTCTCGGCGAACCGGATTTCCAGTCCCCTTTTAATTTCGCTTGATATTTCTTCTACATCTGGTTTATTTTTGGCGGGAACGAATACCGTCTTCATTCCTGCATTTTTAGCAGCCAGCAGTTTTTCCTTCAGTCCTCCAATGGGAAGAACTCTTCCTCTCAAAGTGATCTCCCCGGTCATCGCGACATCTGCACGGACCGGTGTTTCTGTAATTGCTGAAATCATTGCGGTTGCCATTGTTACTCCGGCAGAGGGACCGTCTTTGGGTACTGCCCCTTCCGGAATATGTATGTGAATATCATGCTTTTTGAAAAAATCATCCTGAATCTTATACGCTTTGCTCAAAGAGCGTATATAGCTGATGCCTGCCTGTGCAGATTCTTTCATTACATCTCCCAGTTGTCCGGTCAGTAAAAACTCACCTTTTCCCGGAAGAATATTAACTTCTATCTGAAGGGTATCTCCGCCGACACTGGTCCATGCCAGTCCCCGGACAATCCCGATTTCATTTGTTTCATTCAAGCCCTGGAAGCTGTATCTTTTCTTGCCAAGGTATTTGGCCAAATTAGATTCTGTAATTGTAATGCGAGACTTCTTGTTTTCTAAGATTTCCCGTGCTGCCTTTCGGCAGATCTCTCCAATTTTTCGTTCCAGGTTACGAACTCCTGCCTCTTTTGTATAAGAAGCTATGATTGTCCGCAGTGCTGTGTCACTGATGGATAATTGCTTTGCGTTCAGTCCATGACGTTCGATCTGCTTTCTGATCAGGTGTTCTTTGGCAATATGAAGTTTTTCATTCTCCGTATAGCTGGAGATTTCGATTATCTCCATTCGGTCCAGCAGCGGTCTTGGAATCGCCTGCATATCATTTGCCGTGGCTATGAAAAGCACTTCTGACAAATCAATGGGGATTTCCAGATAATGATCCCTGAATTTATTATTCTGCTCAGAATCCAGTACCTCCAGAAGTGCAGAAGATGTATCCCCCTTATAATCACTGCTGACTTTATCCACCTCATCTAAAAGCATCAGTGGATTTTTAACTCCTGCCGTTTTCATGCCACTGGCAATTCTTCCCGGCATGGCGCCAACATAAGTTCTGCGGTGACCTCTGATCTCAGCCTCATCCCGTACGCCGCCAAGGCAGATACGGACATACTTTTTATCCAGTGCTCTGGCAACAGACTTCGCAATGGAAGTCTTACCTGTTCCGGGAGGTCCTACCAGACAGAGAATAGGGCTTTCCCCTTTCTTTGTCAAAATGCGGACAGCCAGAAACTCCAAGACTCTCTCTTTTACCTTTTCCAGTCCATAATGATCCTGATCCAGGATCTTCTGGGCATTTTTCAGATCTTTGTTGTCTTTGGATGCCTTATCCCAGGGCATTTCCAGTAATGTTTCCAGATATCCCCGGATAACTGCACTTTCAGAAGAATTGGATCCAACGCTTTTAAAACGTTCAATCTCTTTTGCGATCTTCTCCTTTACCTTGCCTGAAGCCTTGAGTTTATTCAGTTCTTCTTTAAAATGATCGGCATCACCTAAAAGGTTATCTTCGCCTAATTCCTGACGAATTACTTTGAGTTGTTCACGCAGAAGATATTCTTTCTGATTCTTATCCACATGTTCTTTTACTTTTTCCTGTAAATCACGCTTAATCTTCAAAACATTGATCTCGTTACTCAGTATCACGCTGAGCAGTTCGTAACGTTCAAAGATATCTACTGCTTCCAACAGGCGCTGCTTATCTTCAAAATAAAGTGGTATATTAATACCAATCTGATCCACCAGCTTTTCGATCTCTGTTATTTCCAAAAGCTGATGTACCAGTTCTTTACTCATTTTTCCGTTTTCTTTGCTATAGTTTTCAAAAATTTCTTTTAAATTCCGAACCATAGCCTGTTTCATATAGTCATCCATTGGCTGCGCAGGCTCCTGAGAAAAGGTACCTGCCTCAACTACCAGATATTCCTCTGTCTCTGATAAATCCAGAAGTTCAGCACGTTCCAGCCCTTCAGCCAGAACGCGGAAAATATTCTGCGGCAGTTTGACCACCTGCTTGATCTCAACAATTGTACCAATATGATACAGGTCATTTAACTCCGGATCAGATAGATCCGGGTCTTTCTGCGTCACTACAAACAGCCTTTGTTCTTTTAACATTGCCTCTTCGATAGCTCTGATAGATTTTGTCCTGCTGATATCGAAATGTACAATCATAGAAGGTAAAATTGTCATTCCGCGAAGTGCAACTGCTGGTATATTCTTTATTATTTCACTCATTTTTATCCCTCTAGTACAGTATTTCGTAAATTTCAGAGAATAGAGTGCCTGATATTTTCGTCAGTACAAGGCATTGT